>NZ_JAKTID010000001.1:0-1854 GCF_027854795.1 Acinetobacter sp. AOR34_HL
TTTTAAGGTCACTCTTTGTGCCTGATAAAAAATGGCGAAAACAAGAAGAACCTCAATTGAGGTTCATCTTGTGATATTTGTGGGACAGCAGTGGCTTATAGCCTCTTTTTTCATTATGGATTAGGTGGAATCAATTGATCCAAATCCTTATCAGCAAGTTGATCTAATTCACTTAGATCAGTTTGAATTTTCCACTGGCTTTCATCTTCAACAGGGTTGGGCAAACGTGCTTCAAGCCAATCACAAACGGTATTGGGATCAAATTCAGGATGGTTACATTGAATGACCCATGCCAAAAAGTCTTTTGCTTCACCATTCATATAGGGTGGTGGTGACACAGGGAAAAATTGTGTTGGTAAGCGCTCGTTGGTTGATAAGTAATTCAGAACATGTCCAAGTTCTTGAACAGTTTGCCATGCCAGTGCGTGTTCTACATTAATACTAAATTTAAACCACCACGCATGTTGCTCGTCTGTGCCATGTGCAATGATTCTTTCCTTTTGCACGCTTGGAATTTTAGAAAAGAAATCGTAAAGACGATCAAAATTCATTTCAGACACTGAACCACTCCAATACTAAAAAAAAGATATTAACATACTTAAGTTATGCTTCATTCAACATCAGCCCATCTTATAAATTTTACTGGTTGTCGAAAAAAATATTATTACTACAGTGCTGGTGCTTTTCTGTACTAAACTAATTGTAGAAATCATTTTGAGGTACTAGAAATGAGGAAAAATAAACTTCAAATTTTGAGTTTAACTTTGGCGGTCAGTGCTTTGCCAGCCTTAAGCTACGCAAATAACTGGAGCGGCTATCGAGGAGTTGAACGTCGTCCATATCATGAATCTCAACAAAGTTATCAACCTCCAGCTCAAGATCCTTTTGCGTTCTCAAATCAGCGTTATACACCTACAGCACCACCGAAGGGGTATTATTATCAACCCTACCAAAATAATCACTACTCTTACCAATATCGCCCAAGTGTCAGTATTGAATACTATCCTGAAACTCACTCTGAACATACATATCACCGAGAGGCATTTGTAGTCGGAAATGAGTTACCAAGTGAGTTTCGGAGTGAGCGTTATGTGATCCGAGATTGGGATTATTATTCTTTACGCGAACCACCACGTGGACGCCATTGGGTGATGATCGATGGAAGATATTTTTTAGTGACTGATGATAATTTTAGAATCGAAATTATTCGATGAGCTTTAATACCTTAGGTTGAGATATCTCCATAGTTTCTCAGTATTGATTACAAAGTTTTGCAATCTCATTCGTTTTATTCATGGTTTCTCCTAGAGTTTTGCTTAATCTGAGTTCAGATCAAAACAGAGGATCAAACAATGAAAAAGACAGTTATGTTGTTGATATCAAGTTTAATGTTTGGTGCATCTGCTTCAGCAATGGCAGATTCAAATCGTTGGAACAATCATCACGACTATAAAGATCGTTATGAGCAGCGTTACGATCGAAATGACCACCGAGATGATCATAGAGATCCACCGCGATGGTCAAATGCAGATCGTGGAAACCATTATGGACAACGAGTAAACTTTAAACGTGGCGAGCGTTTACCATCGGAATTCCGTAGTAAACGTTATGTGGTTTCAAACTATCGCTACCATCGTTTATATCAGCCACCACGTGGTTATAACTGGATGCAAGTACAAGGAAAATATGTGTTGGTTGATTCAAAATATCGTGTTTATCGAATCGCATAATTTAATGAATTTAAAAGCAGCCGTAAGGCCACTGCTGTCCCATAGTTTGCTTTAAATAAAAAACCTGAGTCTAAATAGTTAAAATATGAGTGCAAACAAACACTTTAACTATAAAGGACTCAGG
>NZ_JAKTID010000002.1:0-34351 GCF_027854795.1 Acinetobacter sp. AOR34_HL
AATAACAACAACATCAACTTTACCATTGGTAATTTCATCAGGTGTGATAAAGCCATCTCCATTACCAATAACAACATCTTCAGGGGCATTTGGTGGAATATCATCTTTTTTCCCTCCACCTTTACCACCGTTATCACTCGCAGCAGTAATAATACTACCTGCAACTAACGGAACAGCCCATAGCCAAGGACTCAAACCTGCATCATGGTAAAGTAAAGGCTCAACCGCATCGATAGGCTGAAAAATAACGTCTGAAACAGGTGCCTCAACAACCTCAGGCACTGCTGCTGGCATTTCTTCTACATATGCAGCTGCTTCAGTGTCTGCGTCGGCATCAGCATCACTTTCAACTTCTTTAAATTTAGCCCAGATTGACTGACCATTTTCATCTTGGATCACCAAGCTGTTATCTAGTGTGTTTTCCTCATTAAAGAAATTTTGAATTACGATTTTTTCTCCGTTTTTAAGGAAAACTATCGCATTTAAACCATCTTTTTTAATAACGGAAATATCATTCATAGGAATTTTTAACAATACTACGGATGGTTCCGTCGGTATCGTTGTAGTACTTTCCATTGTAGTAGAAAGTGTTTTATGGCTTTCCTTAGAAATAATTTGAATTTCAGACATTTTGGCTATTCCTCTGATTATTTAATAATTTTTGTGTATGTATATTCGTCTAGTTTAATAATCATTTCCCATACCTCTTAGAATCTAAATTAAGATCATTTTTTGTTAAATATATCACAAAAAAAATTTACAAAAATGACAGGACATTTTGATTAAAAAGTCAAAAACCGTTAAATCAAACTTTAAATAATTAAAAAAAATACACTTGTGAATTAATTTGTTAAATATTATTAACAATTGTTAAACCGGCTTTTCTCTTAAGGTTAACTCAACACATTAAAAAAAAATATATTAACTAAAAGTATAATATTTTAACTATTTACAGATCAGTAAATTAAGTAACAAAATTTAAAATTGACTAATAACAATCAGTTATTCAGCAGACCAATAATTACTTTCATTAAAATCGTATTTTCCATAGAAAATGTCAATTTATGGATAAAAAATAAGCAAAATTTTTCAAGAGCTTAGCCATAAACCTATTGAAATTATTCTGTTTTTATCTCGTTAGGGACTAACAAAACTTACATATTAAAAAAAACTTATTATCGTATAAACACAAATAAACAAGTTCAAATCTAGAACTACATAACCATGCAATGTATTTTAGAAATTATTCGGATTCTGCAATTGTTCAACTTCTTTTTCTTTTTCTGGATGATAGATTTCTGTTTTTGTATCTTCAGACTTTTTATTGGTTATTAGCTCAGGGTTATAGATTTTAATGATTTCCTTTCCATCTTGGTCTTCTGTGACCACATACTTAAAACCACGGCGATTCATTTTATGACATAAGCGTTGGTAAGCACCTTTTACACCATTTCTCTCCTCATTGGGATTGTAATAAAATGCATTCATTACTGCGGGTAAACCTAAACCACAAACAACGCCAGACAGCAGAACACTAATGAATGTGTAACCAATTAAAATACTACTATAAGGACTTAAAGCAGGAATGTTTGCTACAGCGAGTATTAATGCCAATGAGATTCCACCTCGAACACCTCCCCAAGAAAGAATAGTTAAACTACCGTTATAACTTTTGTTCTTAAAAGAGGGAAAAAGCCTGAACGCCGCAAAATTCGCTGCGAATCGAGAGAGATGCAGAATTAAAAAGGCAAATATTCCGCCGATGATCAAGTTTGCACTTAGATCTAAGATAAAAAGCTCTAAGCCAATTAGAGTAAACAAGAACGAGTTAATAATCCCTTCGACGGTATGCCAAAAATGATTTACCTCCCTGATTTCGCGTTGTTCTCGGATCTCCTGCCACTTATTACCAACGATCAAGCCGCCAATCACACATGCAATCGGTGCTGAAGCATGTGCAAATAGTGCAACTAAATATGAACCACTGGCTAGTAAAGCAGTTGTAAGAATCAAAGATTCCATCTCATGCTTACCTTTTAGTAGCCGTAAAATCCCAAGTCCAAATGCAAATCCTATAAGCACTGCAACAAGAATTTCATAGATCAGTGTTTCAATCGTACTGATAAGTGAAAAATGCTCACCACGAATAACGTTCAGTAATGTCATGAACAACGCAATACACATCGCATCATTAAATAATGATTCGCCTTCTAGTTTTACAATCAAATGATGCGGTGCTCGAATGGAACTTAAGACCCCTTTAATCCCTATAGGATCTGTTGCACCTAATGCAGCACCTAATAGCAGCAATACAGAAATAGGTACTGGATAACCAACTAACCATTGGAATACATAAAGTAATCCAGCATAAATCATCGCGCAAAGTACTAGCGCAATGGTGGCAAGAATGCTGATCGGTTTCCAATAATTTTGTAGGTCAGAAATTTTGAACTTTAAAGCTGATGATGTAAGAATGAAACAAATCACACCATTAATTAGAAAATCATAAAAGTCGATATCACGTACTGCGGATTCAATATTGTGAATATTGATTTCAACAAATTGGTTCCCGTTTAAAAGACTAGCACCCCATTGTAATAGAAATACAAAGATAGCTGAGACAATCGGCACCCCAATTGCTTGTGGGAAACCGAGTACACGTTTGTTAAAAATAGTGGTTGCAATTGAGAGAGTAAAAACTGCTGTCAAAGCTTGTAAGAGAAAAAAATTACCCATACCACCTCTTTTTTCATCACCTTCAGATTTAGCTCATTCAGTGCTCAGACTCTCGCCCTAATGCGTACAATATAAATGCATAAGGCATCACTTCATCAGAAGTTCATTTCTTTTTTCTTTCTTTTTCTAAACCTTATAGTTTAGCTAGGAAATTACTTCATCAGCTAAACATAGTTACTTTAATCGAGCGAAACGATATATCGGTATACATTTCGTATGAAAATCAACAATCAATAAAATTCAGACTATTTAAAAGTATTACATTGATTGATATCACCTGTGGTGTATCCCAACTCAAACCATTGCATACGTTGTTCGCTTGTACCATGAGTAAAGCTATCTGGTACAACTTGACCTGTTGCTCTTCTTTGTAAGTAATCATCACCAATTTTTTCAGCAGCATCCATTGCCTCTGCGATATCACCCTGTTCGAGAAATTGTGTTCTTTGTTGATTTTGATTCGCCCAAATACCAGCGAAACAATCTGCTTGAAGTTCTAAGCGAACTGAAAGTTGATTTCCTTCAACTTGGCTGGATTGCGCACGAGCCTGCCGCACTTTTCCTGAGATACCAAGTAGGTTCTGAATATGATGTCCAACCTCATGTGCGATGACATAAGCTTGTGCAAAATCCCCAGCTTGATCTTGACGTGACAATTCTGTTTGATTTTGCTCACCAGAAATACCCATTTGTTGGCGCATATCTTTAAAGAAAGAAGTATCGATATAAACCTTTTGGTCTGCTGGGCAATAAAAGGGACCCATTGCCGATTGCGCAGTACCGCAACCTGACTTCACTACCCCACTAAATAAAACTAGTCGAGGAGGCTTATAAGTCATGCCTAATTGTTGAAAAATTGGCGTCCATGTATCTTCTGTATCAGCTAATACTGTACCCACAAACTCACTTGCTTCTTTTTGTTCTACAGTCAGATTTTGCGGTGCTTCTGCTGTTGATGTTGTTTCACTGGTGACAGCTTGTGTTGCTTGGTAAGCTTGCTGGGGATCAACACCAAAAAACTTCCAAGCAATAAATGCAACCACTAAACCGATGATACTAATACCACCAGTTTTGACACCGCCACCACCACGACGATCTTCCACATTGGTACTTACACGACGCCCTTTCCAACGCATGACTACCTCTCTTTATTATAATGATGACGGTTTCTTTTTATTTAGATGCTTTTGACCAAACTTTTTGTATTAGCCCGACAACAATTAATACAATAGCACCCGCGATAAATCCAATACCCAAGTTAATTAATGTTGGTGTTAATGCACCAATGATTGAACCAAAACTTGGGATTAACTCCAAATGATCAACAGTTTCTTCCGTAAAATGGTGTAATAAAGGAATCGTGTGTGTAATGATGCCACCACCGACTAAAAACATTGCTACTGTACCAACGACAGACAATGTTTTCATCAGAATCGGAGCAAAAGCCAATAAACCACGTCCTACTTTATTTTTAAATTCTGAAGCTTGTTGAGTTAAATACAATCCTAAATCATCAATTTTGACAATCATCGCTACAAAACCATAAACACCAATCGTCATGGCAATCGCAATGACACTCAATACAGATACTTTAGTCATAAATGCGGCTGTCGCAACAGTACCCAACGAAATCACAACAATTTCAGCAGATAGAATAAAATCTGTACGTATTGCACCTTTGACTTTTTCTTTTTCAAATTTTGCTAAATCAACCTCTATTGCTTCTAGATCAGCACTTGCTTCTTCGGCAGTTTTTGCTTTTTTGTGATGTAGCATGTGTACTACTTTTTCTACACCTTCATAACAAAGGAACAGACCACCAATCATCAATAATGGATTAATAAGCCAAGGTGCAACTACGCTAATTAACAATGCTAATGGAACAAGAATGAGTTTATTAATAAATGAGCCTTTTGCTACGCTCCATACAACTGGTAATTCTCGGTCAGAGCGAACACCACTCACCTGTTGAGCGTTTAAAGCTAAATCATCACCTAATACACCAGCTGTTTTTTTTGCTGCCATTTTACTCATTACAGCAACATCATCTAAAATTGTTGCAATATCATCAAGTAAAAGTAATAAACCACTCGCCATTTTTATTTCCTAGTTTGTATTTATCTCGCTATTGTAGATTTACTCAATAAATTCACAACATTATTTTCATAAAAGTTTGTTCAATCGCTGACGAAATTTTTTTATTTCCCGTACAATAAGGTCAATTTTATATTTATGAAATCACTGAAACTTGGAACATATCATGAGTAATGCTGATCAACGTCCAATCATTTTGACTGGCGACCGCCCTACTGGACAACTTCATTTAGGTCATTTTGTCGGTTCATTGCGTTCTCGTGTTGGTTTACAAGACAGTCATCATCAACACTTATTACTTGCTGATGCTCAAGCTTTGACTGATAACGCAGATAATCCTGATAAAGTACGAAATAATATTCTTCAAGTTGCTTTAGATTATCTTGCCGTTGGAATTGATCCAACTAAAACAACGATTTGCGTTCAATCATGTTTACCAGCCCTCAACGAGCTGACCATGCTTTACCTCAACTTCGTTACGGTTGCTCGCTTAGAACGTAATCCAACAATTAAATCTGAAATTCAGATGCGCGGTTTTGAGCGTGATATTCCTGCTGGTTTTTTATGCTATCCAGTTGCTCAAGCAGCGGATATTACGGCATTTAAAGCAACGGTTGTGCCTGTAGGTGAAGACCAAATTCCAATGATTGAACAAACTAATGAAATTGTTCGTCGTGTAAATCGTCAAATTGGACATGACCTCCTACCTGAATGCAAAGCATTATTATCGAACATGGGACGTTTACCAGGATTTGATGGTAAGGCAAAAATGTCAAAGTCTTTAGGTAATACTATTGTTTTAAATGCTTCTGATAAAGACATCAAAAAAGCTGTCAATGCGATGTACACCGATCCGAATCACTTGCGTATTGAAGATCCAGGTCAAGTTGAAGGAAATATCGTATTCACTTATTTAGATGCATTTGATCCAAACAAAGAAGAAGTTGAAGAATTAAAAGCACATTATCGTCGTGGTGGTTTAGGTGATGGTACAGTTAAAAAACGCTTAGAAGGTATTCTAAAGGAACTCATCACTCCAATCCGTGAACGTCGTGCTGAACTTGAAAAAGATCCAGACTATATTATGGATATTCTTAAGCATGGTACTGACAAATGTCGAGATATCACGCAACAAACTTTAGATGAAGTAAAAAGTGGATTAGGTTTATTTAAATTCTAATTACAATACTTTTACCATAAAAACAGCCCATTTTTTGGGCTATTTTTATTTAAGCTTTTGATTTAAGTTTATTTTAGGAACTTTAACCCGAACCCAATAACTAACAAATTTTGTCACTTATTAACACTTGATAACACTCGTTAACACGAATACCTATGAACACAGTCAAGTTTTTTATTAGTATAGCCAAGTAGGTTAGATAACACTAATCTCATGACATTTCTCCTTTCAACCGAAACTGTTTTACAGATTCGTTGTTCAACGCAATGACAACCCCAATCATTGCGTTTTTTTTTGCTTTAAATATTTAGCTTGGAATTTGATTGAATTTTATGCTCGATACAATTAATCTTATAAATAATTAGTTTTTATAATTTTTTTAAAAAAATTTTTCCAAAAGAAAAAAGAGTATATACAAATGATATGGGATTTATTAATACACCCTTCCAACATTGTTTTTAGCGTTTCTTTATTGCTATGTCTATGTATAGGTGTATTGGAATTGATTTTATTAATGTTTGGGGGAAGCAGCAGCTTCATCGATCAATTTCTTCCCGATAGTTTGACTGACGTTGATCACGCTGATGTTTCAATGGATCATGCAGATAACCTTTTCACTCAGTTTTTAGAATGGCTGTATCTTGGAAAAGTACCTTTACTAGTTTGGTTGATTATTTTCCTAACTGTTTATTCACTCACTGGTTTAATTATTCAAGATGTTTTTTTCAATTTTACTGAACACTATCTATCTGCTTGGATCATTGCACCTGCCTGTCTTTTTCTATGTATGCCACTCGTTCGTGTTGCAGCAAAACTCATTTCCAAAATTATTCCTAAAGATGAAACAACTGCAATTCATAGTGATGATCTGATTGGTCGTACTGCCAAAATTATATTGGGTGAGGCAAAGCCTAATTCTCCTGCCCAAGCAAAAGTGAAAGATCAATTTGGACAAATGCACTATGTTTTAGTGGAACCAGAATTAGATGTTGTTTTTACTCAAGGTCAAGATGTGATTTTAACTCAAAGAACCAAAATTGGCTTTCAGGCTATTTCCGCTTAATTTTTCTTAATATAAATGATATGAGGGTGTTTTAATGTTCAATTCAGCATTGACTGAAATTTTAATTATTACAGGTGTAATTTTCGCAGCACTGATATTTATCGGTATCGTCATTGCTCGTTTATATACTCGTTCAAGCAAAGAAGTTTCATTCGTAAGAACTGGTTTCGGTGGAGAAAAAGTCATCTTGAATGGAGGTGCGATTGTGCTTCCTGTATTGCATGAAATCATCCCCGTCAATATGAACACATTGCGTCTAGAAGTAAAACGTGCAGCTGACCAAGCTTTGATTACACGTGACCGTATGCGTGTAGATGTAATGGCAGAATTCTACGTTCGCGTTAAACCTACAGGTGAATCCATTGCGACTGCAGCACAAACCTTAGGTCGGAAAACCATGTCTCCACAGGAGTTAAAAGATTTAGTCGAAGGTAAATTTGTCGACTCTTTACGTGCTGTAGCCGCGGAAATGGCAATGGAAGAACTGCATGAAAAGCGTGTCGACTTTGTACAAAAAGTTCAACAGGTGGTTTCTGAAGATTTATCTAAAAACGGTTTAGAACTTGAAACCGTTTCATTGACAGGTTTAGATCAAACTGGTTTTGAATATTTCAATCCACAAAATGCTTTTGATGCTGAAGGCTTAACTAAACTTACAGAAACAATCGAAGACCGTCGTAAGAAGCGTAATGATATTGAACAGGATGCTGATTTAGCGATTCGTGCTAAAAATCTTGAAGCAGAGCGTGCGCGCCTTGAGATTTCTCGTGAAGAAGAATATGCAAAACTGCAACAAGAACGCGAAATTTCTATTCGTAAAGCAGAACAACATGCTGAAATTGCTTCTCAAGAAGCAGGTAAAAAGCGTGAAGCTGAAGAAGCTCGTATTGCTGCTGAACGTGAAGTTGAACTTAAACGTATCGCTTCTGCTCGTGATGTAGAAAACGAAAATATTCAAAAAGCTCAACTTATTCAAAAAGCACAAGTTGAACAGAAAAAAACTATCGAACTCGCAGAGCAAGATCGTGCAATTGCAATTGCTGAAAAATCACGTGCCGAATCTGAAGCTAAAGCTCAAGCTGACAAAGCCAGAGCTGAGGCTGTAAAAGCTGAAGAAGAAGTCGTCACGGTGCGAGAAACTCAAAGAGCAGAACGTCAAAAAGCTGTCGAGCTTGTAGCAGCTAAACAAACTGCTGAAAAAGAAGCGATTGCGATTACTGTGGCAGCTGATGCAGGTAAAAAAGCTGCAGCAGATGAAGCAGAAGCTGTTCGAATTGCTGCGGAAGCTGAAGCCGAAAAGATACGCTTAAAGGCAAAAGGTGAAGCTGATGCAAAAGTACTTCTCGCACAAGCTCTCGAAAAACAATATCAAGTAGATGCTGAAGGTACACGTGCAGTGAATGAGGCAGCCAATGTTCTTTCTGCAGAGCAAGTAGAGATGCAAGTTCGTTTAGCCTTACTCAAACATTTACCAGATATTATTCGTGAAAGCGTTAAACCAATGGAGAATATTGACGATATCAAGATTCTACAGGTGAATGGTTTAAATGGTTTTGCTGGTGGTACTACATCAAGTGAAACCACTGAAAATGGTCAAACATCTTTGTCTGATCAGGTTGTGAATAGTGCCCTACGCTACCGTTCTCAAGCACCTTTGATCGATAGCTTAATGAATGAATTAGGCCTACAGGGTGGTGATATTAACGGCCTTACTAATACTTTAAAATCTCAAAATAAGTTAGATTGATAAGAATAGGTCAAAAATAAACGCGGTCTTGACCGCGTTTTTTATTGTTTTTCAGCCAGCTCAAAATTGGTTAATCTGCCTTCCTGATCATAATGCAGGGTGACATTCTTAGCATCTCTTAAGGCATTCATTTGTTCGGTATTTAACTCGAAACTCTGTGCCAATTGATCAACAGAAATATTTTTCGGAAAGGATCTTCTTTCTTTATTATAAAAACGAAACCAATTATAGGTCGCCCAAATAATTAAAGTCAGGATGAACAACATGATTGAAATGATTAAATAAAGGATATCAATCGATTGCTCTGGTATATTCATCACGAATAATTGTTCATATGCACTAAAACCTTGGAAAATCCATAATAATGCAGTGATTAATGGCATAAAAATCCATATCCAAAGCAACCAACCTAAAAAAAACAATCCATAGCCAGCCGTTTTGTTTCTGACATAACGAGGTTCATCAATGTACTGAGGAATTTCCAATTGTGTAAGGTCATAGACCATTTTAAAGTTTGACATGATCTTGCCCCCCTCTAAATCCACGATCAGGACTTACCCAACGTGCACGTTTTGGTTTTTTAAATATGGTTTTTGGCAATGCGATCGCGGTTGTGATGGTCATTAATACCCAGAAAAATAATGGATACCAGATAACCCAAAAATATGTCCGTAAGGTTCGACTATTGTCATATTGGCGATCGATCATCAAACTCACTAAAAACTGCATAAGGCAGGTCATACCTAAAACAATCCCATACCAGTTAGGCAGTACGGTAGTAACCGCCCATTGTTCTGGTAACTGTAGAAATAGGCCAATCACATATAGAAGAATGATAGCTGTCATTACATAAACCCAAATCACGCTAATAATTGCTTCAAAAACGACTGGCCACATGCGTCTTAAACGCCATTTAAATAACTTCGGTACATAAGCAAATAAAACTTCGATACCACCTTGCGCCCAACGTAGGCGTTGTTGCCACAATCCTTTAAAGGTTTCAGGCATGTAGATATAACAAAGTGCTTTTGGTACATACTGTAAGTCCCAATGATCGAACTGGAGCCGCCATGAGACATCAATATCTTCTGTGATCATGTCATCACGCCAATAACCAATTCGATCTAGTGCTGTTTTTCTAAAACCTGCAATCACCCCTGATACCGTAAAAATCCGCCCATAAGTACGTTGTGCACGTTTAATCAATCCAATGATTGAAGAGAACTCACCTACTTGAATTTTGCCCAATACACTGGAACGGTTAATAATGCGTGGATTACCTGTTACTGCACCGACTCTCGGATAGTGTGTTAGATAATTCATCATCCAAAAAACGGCATGAGGATGCAGTAAAGCATCGCCATCAATGCAAATTAGAAACTCATGCTGGCTGACCATCGCACCTGCTCTCAAGGCATATGCTTTGCCCTGATTTTCTGCCAAATGCACCACACGTAGTTTTGGATAGTGCAACGCAAGTTCATCTAAAATCTCTGCGGTTTTATCCGTACTTCCATCATTTATAGCAATCACCTCAAAATCAGGATATTGGCTTTGCATAGCGAACTTGATGGTTTCTCGAATTTGTTCTTCTTCATTAAAACAAGGAATGATAATGCTACAACTTTCTTGACTAGGTTCAGGGAAAACCGTTTGCCGAAATTCACGTTTGAAATAAAACCAAATTCCACCCGCCATCCAAAGCCAAGCCATTAATAAAGGAAATAAAAATGCAAAGCCAAAAAATAAGTCGCTTAAAGAAATATCTGAAAAAAATTCCATAATTAGCGCCCTCCTTGTTTCAACACATAAGGATTGCGATAGCTGAGCGGACTACCATTTAAGCTCAACTCACGATAAAGATATTGATGAATCGTAGCCCCATAAGAAAGCTGATAATTATCTACACCAATTTTTTGAACACCTTGTCGTTTTAATTGCTGATAAATTTGCTGATATTTTTTCCAATCATAAGAAGAAGCTTGATTATTGATCTGCAAACTAATGATCAAATGTTGTTTTTCACGTTCAGTTAAAGTCGATAAAGCTTTATCTAGCTCATTTATATTATTTTTTGATTGATTCGAATCTAAAGCGATATACAGAAAATCAGCATGATCAGGAATCAACTGCAGTAACTTTTGTAGCCCACCACACTGGGCTCCCTTGTAACTAAATTTTAGTGCTGTCTGATAATTTGTACTGACATTGACGTAATAATTTGCTTTCAATTTAGTCTTATTTTTGATCGCCAATACATCATTGATTTTCTTCTGACAAATGTGATCCCAATCTCGCTGACTAATTGCACAGTGTAATGTGTTATCTGTTTCAATCATCAAACCCGTGATGGAACTATTATTTTTGACTAAATCTGCAGTTAACTCTGACAAGTCGTAACCTTGTTGAGTTTCTAAACTCAGAGGAAGTTCTGCATAAACTTTATTTGCAATCCGTGTACGTGCTTGCCAGACCACCCGATTTAATAAATCCGCTTTCATCGGTAAACTACGATTAGGAAAATAAGCAACATCAATTTTTCCATCATCATTCTGATCTTCAACAACGGTCAGCAATAAATTATTCGACTTAAAAGCTCCAACCTGATCCAATAATTGACCTAATCGCTGTTCAGAATTTCCATTATCTTTTACCAGTTCAGCTAAATTAAAACGCAAAAAACTCTTACGTTGCTTATAAGGTGCATGCCGATCCAATACAAAATCTTGCATTTCAGCGTAAATTTGAGCTGGTATTGGATTATCAATGATCAAAGCACGTTGATAAGTCCCAAATAAATCTGCTGTGTTTAACTCACTACCTAGGCTAAATGACAACGGTAAACCTACCATACTCGCCAATTCCTCGGTTTCTTTGGTCACAGCTCCATAAGGCCAAAAGATTGCGCGAGTATTAGTACCTAGCTCTTTATCTAAAATTTGCTTAGATTGTAGCAAGTCATTCAAGACTCGACGTCTAAAGGCTTCATCAGTCTCATAACTTTCAGACTGAGGAAAATATTGCCGAGTAATTGCTGCGAACTCTAGATTTTTTTGAGGGTTTGCGGCAATACCGTAATGTAAATTGTCACTATGAGATCCAAACTCCACCAAGCCAGAAGCTTGCATTTCTCGCATTTGCTGCCATGTCATCAAATTACTTGTACCATATGCCTCAATAGCATCTTTGGTATTGCCGTTAATCCAACTGGTTGGTATTGCAAATACAGCAGGGATTTTATGTAGTTTTAATAATGGAAAAATATGTGTGTATGCACTCGATACACCATCATCAACGGTTAATAACAACGCTCTCTCAGGAAGAGCTTTTCCTGCATTACGCGCTTGCCAAACATCCTCTAATCGTATCGGTTGCCATTCATTATCTTTAATCCATTGTAAAAATTGCGCAAAATTTTGACTGCTAATCGCATAATAATCACGATCACCTTTTGCTGCGACATCATCACGAACATCATGAAATGTCAGCGTCACAAATTGATTAGCTTTAGAGCTCGTTTGTGCGGATTCGGAAACTGCCTTATCGATAGGTTGTGCAAACAGATTGAATGAAATTGCACTTATACACGCCAATAAGCAGAAAGGAGATTTTATATTCATTAGAACCTTCCTTCGAAGCCCAAAATGGCATACGTTTTGTCTTCGTGCTCACCGTCATAAGGATGAGATCCCCACCCTACGCCATAATTTAGATACCAAACACGTGAAATTCGCCAATCATGGCGATACAAAAAGTTATAAACGGGCTGATGGGCAAAATCTTTTTGCTTAAAAATACCCAGAGTCAACTCAAAATGCTGTTTAAAGTCACGCTCATATTCACGCCATGTCAACCAATCATGTTGCAGATTTAACTCGATGCTATGACTAGATACAGGGTTAAAATAATCAACTTGCACAGCTTTATTTCTTCCGTAATATCCAGTAACAGTCGCTTTGCTTGTGTGTTGTGGTGATTGAAAAAATTGCTGACTGAAATATGCCAGATACGCTTGTCGTAAATTTCCATCATCAATATCTATCGCTTGATATTGAATACCTGCTTTTCGAGACTCATTAGCTTGCCAATTCATCGCAGCTACATAAGATTGCCCTTTGTGCTTTTGGGCAATCGCTTGTAATGGTATATCAGCATCAGAATCGACTGAGAAGTTGTATGCCCAATGATCATTTAACCAATGCGACCAATCCAATCTAACACCAAGTCGCTCTTGATCCTTTCTTTCGGACAATAGAATATTGGCTGTTTTTCTATTTGAAGACCATTCCAGTCCCAGCCCTACCCGAGCATCGTCTAATTTCTTATTTTTATACCGTGCTTTTCGATATTGATGCTCAACAAAGATACGATAATAATCATTAAACCAAGGACTATTTAAACGCGTCCAAAAACTCTGTTCGTTTGATCCTCGTAAACTATTTAATAGACGATCATCATTAGACTTATTCCTTGAAAAAGAACTGTGATGTTCTATACTCCACCGATCACGATCCTTCAACTCTTTATAACTCAGTTGTACTCCTGTATCCTCAGCAGCAGTTTGTAAGAGCTTTTTATTTAATTCTCGCCAATATGAAATATTTCCCAGAGCTTGCGCATTATTCATTTGGTTGATTTCCGTCATTTGGCTGACTTCATCCAAACCATTCCATTGTTCTAAAGTTAGTTTCGCTGTTAATGTTTTTTGCCTCCAACGTTGAATCAAAGCGAGATTATTTTGATAACCAATATTACGTGGTGCGATTGAAACCAAATTTTCAAAATACTGTTCGGCTTTTTCTAACTCATTCCGATAAGCAAGATTTAACCCTTTTAAAGTTAAATATTGTTCCCAATCTTCATGAGTTGTACGATCTACACCTTTTACTTGGCTATATTGATAACGTCTTAATTGATGTTCCATTTCATCAATCAAGTTATTTGCTTCTTCAAATTTTTCTTGTTCTAAATACGCATAATATAAGACTGAATAAACATCATAATCAGCATAGTTCTTTTCATTAAATAATGACAAATAAACTTGCTCTGCTTGTTCAGGTTGATTGGTAGCTAAATACGCATCTGCAATTGCATGACGTGTATAAGTTGGCCAAAGATCTAGTGGAATACTAATACTCTGTAAAGTAGTTAATATATCCGCGTAACGCTTACGTTTCGCTAAAGCATAGATGTAATCAGCGTAAAAGCTTTCTTGCCAATGAGGATAACCATTTACTATGGGTTTATACGATTCCATTTCAGCAAGCACTTGGTCTAATTCAACATATGCATCTGCATATTTGCTTTCTTGTTGAGCAGTTTTATAAGCAAGTACTGCATTTTTGATTTGAGTGGCGAATTGACTGAGTTTAATTCTGATCACTAAATCAGGATGAGTCTGAAATAAGACAGAACGCATTATATATTCATCTGCCACCTTATAATTTCCGTTATCATTCAGTGCTAATAAATATTCCTCTTGAGAAAATTGATTTTTTTTCTTATCGAAAGCAGCATTTGCGGCTTGCAATGCTTGGATAGGCATTCCTACTAATCGATAGGTATGCGATAACAGCACTAGTTCTTCTGCATTTAATTGCTGCATATCTACTTGTTTTAATATGCTTTGAGCTTCCTGATTTTGCTTTGTTTCAGCAGCTATCGTTGCTAACCATACGTTCCACCCCATTTGAGGATTATGAGCTCTAAACCCTGTAATCATCTTTTTAGCCAAAGAATATTGTGTGGCATCTCTTAAGGTTTTCACGACACTGGTCTGCGCATAAATAGGAAATACTTCTATTTGTATATTTTCTATACAGGTAATCAACTCAGTAGCATGAAGCGTATTTCTTCCATACGAAAGTACAAAATAATCCGCAATTAATTTTTGGTCTTTAGGATACAAAACTAATAATTTCTTTAAATCAAGTAACCCATGATCAACCTCTCCTTTCTGGATTAATTGAACAGCATACTCTCTCTGTTGATCAATCGGATTTGAATAAACAGCGCTTCCACAACACAATAAAACAAAAAGAGATACACAATGCACAGGAATAAATAATTTTATTTTAATCATATTATTCCTCATTATTTAATATTTACTATAAATAATAATTTAATAAAAAAACAACCACAACAATAAATTAAAAAATTTTACTCCAAATTAAATTTAAATATAAAATTATACCAAAGTTTAAAATAAAAATTAATATAAGCATATGTAATAATTATACTTATTCAAAAACAATATAAAAATAAAATCAAATTTAATTTTCCATACGAAAAACTTAAAAAAACGAAAAATAATTTAGATAAACATTATATTAAATAAAACTTAAAAAGAAAGAACGACCTGTATGATAAAGATCGTTCTGTATAAATTAAAATAGATAATATTTAAAACTCATTTTTAATATTTTAATTAAGCTTTTTCAAAAAAATAAAACCTAAACATAATATAAAAAGTTATATTTTCATCTATTACAATCAGTTAATTATATCCATCAAATTTATTTATATGTTTTTTCGGCATCTTGCACGTATTTTGTCACAATATTCCACTTATAAAAAAAACCCAATGTCACCATTGGGTTTTTTCAAGATAAATAAATCTAACGTATTACGCTAAACCTTTCTCTTTCAGCACTTGCATCATTGTTGAGCCAAGTTCAGCTGGGCTACGAGTGTAAGCCATACCTGCTTTTTCGAATGCAGCAAATTTCTCTTCTGCTGTACCTTTACCACCAGAGATAATCGCACCAGCATGACCCATACGTTTACCTTTAGGCGCAGTTACACCAGCGATGTAACCAACAACTGGCTTAGTTACATTCGATTGAATGAATTCAGCAGCTTCTTCTTCTGCAGTACCACCGATCTCACCAATCATGATGATTGCATCAGTATCAGGATCATCTTGGAATAATTTCAATGCATCGATTTGGTTCATACCTGGGATTGGGTCACCACCGATACCGATACACGTAGATTGACCTAAACCAAGCTTAGTTGTTTGAGCAACCGCTTCATAAGTTAATGTACCTGAACGTGAGATAATACCAATACGACCAGGTTGGTGGATGTGACCAGGCATAATACCGATCTTACATTCACCTGGAGTGATCACGCCTGGGCAGTTAGGACCAACTAAACGAGTACCATTACCGTTAGTTTCTAAATAGCGTTTTGCTTTAAGCATATCGATTGTTGGAACACCTTCAGTGATCACAACAATAAGACCAACGCCTGAATCAACCGCTTCAACGATAGAATCTAATACAAATGGAGCTGGAACATAAATAACAGATGCATCAGCACCAGTTTCACGTACAGCATCTTTCATTGTATTGAATACAGGAAGGTCAAGGTGTGTTGTTCCACCTTTACCTGGCGTAACACCACCAACAACTTTTGTACCGTAGTCTAAAGCTTGTGCAGAGTGGAAAGTACCGTTTTTACCAGTAAAACCTTGTACCAATACTTTAGTGTCTTTATTAATTAATACGCTCATAATTGATACTCCCCTTACGCTTTAACTGCAGCAACAATTTTTTCTGCAGCATCAGATAAACCGTTTGCAGAAATTAATTTCAAACCAGATTCATCAAGCAATTTCGCACCTAGCTCAGCATTGTTACCTTCTAAGCGAACAACAACTGGTACAGTTACGTTTACTTCTTGAACTGCTGCAATAATTGCTTCAGCAATCATGTCACAACGAACGATACCACCAAAGATGTTGATTAAAACACCTTGTACAGAAGTATCAGCAAGAATAATTTTGAATGCTTCGATTACACGCTCTTTAGTCGCACCGCCACCAACATCTAGGAAGTTAGCAGGCTGACCACCATAAAGCTTGATGATGTCCATCGTTGCCATTGCAAGACCAGCACCATTCACCATACAACCGATGTTACCTTCTAAAGCAACATAGTTAAGGTCAAATTCAGATGCTTTTAATTCACGCTCATTTTCTTGAGATTTATCACGCAAAGCTGCAACTTCTGGCAAACGATAAAGCGCGTTAGAGTCAATACCTACTTTCGCGTCTACACATAAAATTTCGCCATTTTCACGAACTGAAAGTGGGTTGATTTCAAATAAAGCAAAATCATTTTCTACAAATGCTTGGTAAGCAGCAGACATAATTTTAACAAATTGACCGATTTGTTTATCTTTCAAACCAAGAGCAAATGCAACTTCACGTGCTTGGAATGGTTGTAAACCTACTAATGGATCAACTTCAACTTTAATAATTTTTTCAGGTGTTTCTTCAGCAACTTTCTCGATTTCTACACCACCTTCGGTAGAAGCCATGAAAGTAATACGACGGCTAGAACGATCTACAACCGCACCTAAGTAAAGCTCACGCTCAACTGGATAGACATCTTCTGCAACAATAATGCTGTTAACAGGCTGACCATTTGCATCTGTTTGATACGTTACAAGACGAGTACCAATAATATTGTTAGCAAATTCGATAACATCTTCTTTTGATTTTGCAACTTTTACGCCACCAGCCTTACCACGACCACCAGCATGTACTTGCGCTTTCATTACCGCGAATTTACCACCAAGCTGTTCAAACGCAGCTACTGCTTCATCTGCATTTGTTGCCAAAATACCTTCTTGTACTGGCATGCCATATTTTTTTAATAACGCTTTAGCTTGATACTCATGTAAGTTCATTTAATTACCTACTACGTTGTTTATTGTGACGCGACCTAGATATTCTTAACACTAGGACACTACATTATGAGACGACGACTGTCTTATAAACCAATCGTCTTCATTCAAAAAAGTGTGGCGAACCACACTTTTTTGTTTTTTTATTTGCGCTTACGTTGAATCGCGTGGATTGCACGACCATCAACTGAAAGTGCAGCTTCATGTACAACTTCAGAGAACGTTGGATGACCAAAAGTCATCAACTGTAAATCTTCAACAGAAGAAACAAACTCAAGTGCGATCATACCCTGATGAACGATGTCTGATGCATTAGGACCAACAACGTGCATACCCAAAAGACGATCTGTTTTTGCGTCAGCAACGAATTTAACAAAACCAGCTGTATCACCAGCAGCTAATGCACGACCATTGACCGCAAACGGGAATTGACCGGCTTTAACTTCGTGACCTTTTTCAGCAGCTTGTTCTTCAGTTAAACCAACCCAAGCAGCTTCTGGATGCGTGTAAATAACACTTATAATAGTGTCATAATTTACTTGAGCAGCATGACCATGGATACGCTCAACTGCCATCACGCCTTCTTCCATTGCTTTATGAGCAAGCATTGGACCACGAACTAGGTCACCGATTGCATAAACGCCTTCAACAGATGTTTGGCACTGATCATTTACATCAACTAAACCACGTTCAGTGAGTTTAATGCCTGAATCTTCTGCTAATAGACCTTCTGCATAAGCTTTACGGCCTACACAAACGATTAATTTGTCAAATACTTGCTCTTTATCTTCGCCAGCTTGGTTATATTTAACAGTCACTTCACGACCATTAACTTCTGTACCAGAAACTTTTGCACCAATACGAATATCTAAACCTTGTTTCTTCAAGATTTTTTGAAATTCTTTAGACAGTGCTTTATCAGCCATTGGAAGGAAAGCATCTAATGCTTCAAATACAACAACTTCCGAACCAAGACGACGCCATACCGAGCCTAACTCTAAACCGATAACACCTGCACCGATAACACCAAGACGTTTTGGAACTTCTGGGAATTTCAATGCACCAGTTGAGTCAACAATCAAATCTTCATCAACTGGGGCTACAGGGATATTTACAGGTACAGAACCAGTCGCAAGAATGACATACTTAGGTTCTAAAACTTGTACTTCACCTTCAAATGGCGTGAATTCAACTTTTTTACCAGCAAGTAATTTACCAGTACCTTGTAACCACTCGATACCATTACCTTTAAGTAATTGAGCAACACCACCAGTCAATTGATCAACAACTTTGTCTTTGCGAGCTAACAAAGTATCCAAATCAAATTTAACTTCACCAGTCGTGATACCGTGTTCAGCAAGTTCATGAACTGTTGCTTCGTAACGATGAGAAGAGTCAAGCAATGCTTTAGAAGGGATACAACCCACGTTCAAACACGTACCACCCAAAGATGGTTTACCGTTGTGAATACGTTTTTCGATACATGCAACTTTAAAACCTAGTTGTGCAGCACGGATTGCTGCTTCATAACCACCAGGTCCACCGCCAATAACAACAAGATCAAACTGTTGAGACATTTTTATCTCCAATCAATCTCCCTAAATCCCCTTTTGATTAAGGGGACTGAACTTTCTTAATTAAAGAAAAGTTAGGGATGATTTTTAAATAATAAGTTATAGGTCAAGAATAAGTTTAGCCGGCTCTTCTAACAATTCTTTAATTGTTACTAAGAAACCTACTGCTTCTTTACCATCAATTAGACGGTGGTCATATGAAAGCGCTAAATACATCATTGGCAAGATTTCAACTTGTCCATTTACCGCCATAGGACGTTCTTGGATTTTATGCATACCAAGAATCGCTGTTTGTGGCTGGTTTAAAATAGGTGTTGAAAGTAATGAACCGAAAGTACCACCATTAGTAATAGTGAATGTACCGCCAGTCATCTCTTCGATCGATAATTTACCTTCACGTGCTTTAGCAGCATATGCAGCAATACCACCTTCTACTTCAGCATAGTTCATACGATCAGTATCACGAAGGATTGGCACAACTAAGCCACGATCAGAAGAAACTGCTACACCGATGTCATAGAAACCGTGATAAACAATATCATCACCATCAATCGACGCATTTACAGCTGGATAGCGTTTTAAAGCTTCTGTTGCTGCTTTAACAAAGAAAGACATGAAACCTAAACGAGCGCCATGGCGTTTTTCGAAAGCATCTTTATATTGCTTACGCATTTCCATGATCGGCTTCATGTTAACTTCATTGAATGTTGTTAACATTGCAGTTTGTTGGGTAGCCGCCAATAAACGCTCAGCAACACGCTTACGTAAACGTGTCATTGGAACACGTTTCTCGATACGTTCACCTACAGCAACGCTTAACGGCTGAACTGAAGCAGCTGGTTTATGATTTGCAACGTCTTCTTTAGTGATACGACCACCACGACCAGTACCTTGTACGTCAGCAGCATTGATACCTGTTTCAGATAATGCTTTACGAACAGCAGGGGCTTGGTTTTGATCAACAGCTTGAGTTGATGCAGCCGCAGCTGGGGCAGATGCCACAGGAGCCGCTGCAACTGGTGCAGCAGCTTCAGGAGCAGCCGCAGAAACAGCACCAGCTTCAAATTGAGCAATTACTTCATCAGAAAGAACTGTATCGCCTTCACCTTTGATGATCGCAACTAAGCTACCATCAGCTGGAGCAACCACTTCTAAAACAACTTTATCGGTTTCAATGTCACAGATCACTTCATCACGTGATACAGGTTCACCTACTTTTTTATGCCAAGTTGCGATCGTACCGTCAGCAACTGACTCTGGGAATACCGGTGCTTTAATTTCGGTTGCCATTATTTAGAATCTCCTGATTGTTCAGCTTCAATTGCAAGTGCGTCATTGACGAGCTGAGCTTGTTGTTTTGCATGCAAGTACGGTGAGCCACAAGCAGGTGCGGCAGATGCTTCACGTCCAGCATAGCTAATACGAATTTGTTTACCTGATTTAAGAACGTCTTCATACAAACGAGGAACGATAAATAACCAAGCGCCTTGGTTTTTAGGTTCTTCTTGCGCCCAAACAAGTTCTTGAATGTTTGGATATTGAGCCATAACTTCAGCTAAACGCTGTTCTGGATATGGATATAACTGTTCAATACGAACAATCGCAATATGGTTTAAACCAAGCTCACGACGTTTTTCGAGTAAATCGTAATAAACCTTACCACCACAAAGAACTAAACGAGTAACGTCAGCTTTGTTGATTTGATCGACTTCATCAATCACTGTTTGGAATGAACCATTTGCTAATTCATCTAAAGTTGAAGTCGCTAATTTATGACGCAGCAATGACTTTGGTGACATCACAATCATTGGCTTACGAATAGGACGAACCGCTTGACGACGTAAAGCATGGAAAATCTGTGCTGGTGTTGTAGGAGTCAATACTTGCATATTGTCTTCAGCACACAATTGTAAGAAACGCTCTAAACGTGCAGATGAATGCTCAGGACCCTGACCTTCATAACCATGTGGTAACAACATCGTTAAACCACAAACGCGCTCCCACTTGGTTTCACCAGAAGCAATGAATTGGTCAATCACGACTTGCGCACAGTTTGCAAAGTCACCAAATTGTGCTTCCCAAACGATCAAGCTCTTCGGTAGAGTGGTTGCATAACCATATTCAAAAGCAAGCACAGCTTCTTCTGATAATAAAGAGTCATACACCGCAACACGTGGCTGATTTTCTTTAATGTGACACAACGGGATGTAAACAGAACCATCAACTTGGTTATGTAGTTTTGCATGGCGGTGAGAGAATGTACCACGCCCAACGTCTTCACCCGTAATACGTACTAGGAAGCCATCGTCCAGCAAAGATGCATATGCCAATGTTTCAGCAGCACCCCAGTTCAGTGGCATTTCACCTGTTTGCATTTTGATGCGGTCATCAATAACTTTTTGTACTTGGCGTTGTAATACAAAACCTTCAGGTAATGTATTCATTGTTTTGCCAAGTTCTTTTAAGCGATCAATGTTAAAGCTCGTATCCCAAACATCTGTATATTCATGACCTAGATATGGTGTCCAATCCACAAACATTTTTTTGTTTGGTTCACGTACTAATGCATTAGCAACATGGTTGCCCGCTTCTAAATCAGAACGATAACCTTCAACCATTTGATCAGCGCTTGCACGATCAAGGACTTTCTCTTGAACCAATTGATCAGCATAAAGCGTACGTGTAGTCGCTTTTTTATTAATCACTTGATACATCAACGGTTGAGTTGCAGATGGTTCATCTGCTTCGTTATGACCACGACGACGGTAACAGAACAAATCAATCACAACGTCTTTGCGGAATTCATGACGGAAATCATGTGCAAGTTGTGTTGCAAAAATTACAGCTTCAGGATCATCACCATTCACATGGAAAATTGGTGACTGAATCATTTTTGCTACGTCAGTACAGTATTCTGTAGAACGTGTATCGCGCGGATCTGAAGTCGTGAAACCAACTTGGTTATTAATAACGATATGAACTGTACCACCGACTGTATAACCACGTGTTTGTGACATTTGGAAGGTTTCTTGGTTAACACCTTGACCTGCAAATGCCGCATCACCGTGAACAATCACAGGAAGAACATCGTCACCACCAATATCTTTACGACGTACTTGACGAGCACGTACCGAACCTTCGACTACTGGTCCAACAATTTCTAAGTGCGATGGGTTAAATGCTAATGCTAAGTGAACCTCACCACCAGGCGTCATCACATTTGAAGAGAAACCTTGGTGATACTTAACATCACCAGAACCTTTTTTGTGTAGGCTCTTCCCTTCAAACTCACCAAACAAGTCGGCTGGGTTTTTACCCATAATGTTGACTAAAACGTTGAGACGACCACGGTGTGGCATACCAATCACAACTTCTTTACAACCAACACTACCTGCACGCTGAATGATCTCATTCATCATTGGAATAAAAGACTCACCGCCTTCCACACCAAAACGCTTTGCACCTACGAATTTTGTACCTAAATACTTTTCTAAGCCTTCTGCCGCAGTCAAACGCTCTAAAAAGCCTTTTTTCTGATCAGCTGAGAAATTAAATTTCCCACGAGCACCTTCCAAACGCTGCTGAATCCAACGTTTTTCTTTAGTGTCGACGATATGCATGTATTCTGCACCGATTGAGGTACAGTAAATTGCTTCCATTGCCTCAATCATTTCCGACAATGTAGCTTCTGCTTTACCAATCGCGAGATTACCTGTATTGAATACAGTATCAAGATCAGATTTTGTTAAACCATGTGCAGATAAATCGAGGTCAGGAACGTCTTCACGTTTCGCAAGACCTAATGGATCGAGTTTAGCTTTTTGATGACCACGGTTACGATAAGCAGCAATGAGTTGTAGTACACCAATTTGACGACGCTCATGCTCTGTGCTCACAGCACTTTGAACTACAGGTTGAATTCGGCTTGAATTACGACCCAAAAGCAGGAATTGTTCACGCACACTACCGTGTGGTTGATCCCCTTTAGGATATTTGTCGAAATATTCACGCCAATCCTCTGACACTGAGGTTGGAGATGTTAGATACTGTTCGTAAAGCTCTTCAATATACGCTGCACTATCAGCGGAAAGTTCAGTGTCAAGACGCAGTGCGTCAGCAACTTCTTGCATTTTTGGACCCATTTCCTATTGCAAAAAATAATACAGGCTGCCTTTTAAGCAGACCCATGATTCATAGTATCGAATTGGTAACAAGACACTACTACCCAAGATCATCCAACCTTAGGACATTATCACTACACATCAGGAGTATTCCTTTTGATGTAACAAATCAGTCACGCACCCATAAACAAGGCGCGCAACTCATTCTTATACTCGACGACATCGAGCAATTTTTTGCAAATCATTTTAGAAAAATTAACTAAATTTTTAACTTTTCTAAATTGACTTTGACTGAATAATCTGCATAAATCTTTTGTGAATATCTCCTGTATAACTTAAGGAATATCCTAATTTTTTGCTTTCAGTCGTTGGCAGAAATCCTAACATGTTATCAAGCTTGGATTGATTTTTTTGACACATACCATCCATAAATCAGCGAAATACACACATCAAATTATAATCTAATATAGCGCCCTTTCAAAAAAAGTTGCACTCTTATCGACCAAAGTTAAAGATTTTCTACAAATCTCGCACAAACTCTAAGCACAGTGCTCAAAAACGAATCAACGCAAAGCAATTGATCAACTTTTCTAATTCTTTTTATCTACATAAGTAATAAGCATACCAGCATCCTTGTAGCACAAAACATACTTTTATGACGCAAATAAAAAAACGGAAGCTTTTTTCAAAACTTCCGTTTCTTCTACAGGAAAACCGAATTAACCAGCTTGATCCAATAGCATATTACGAATGTGGCCAATTGCCTTAGTTGGGTTTAACCCTTTTGGACATACAGACACACAGTTCATGATTCCTTTACAACGGAATAATGAGAATGGGTCATCCAAACGCGCCAAACGCTCTTGAGTAGCAGTATCACGCGAATCGATAATAAAACGATAAGCATTTAACAGTGCAGATGGTCCCAAGAACTTGTCAGGGTTCCACCAGAACGATGGGCATGAAGTTGAACAACATGCACATAGAATACATTCATACAAACCATCAAGATGTTCACGATCTGCTTGAGACTGCAAACGCTCTTTCGCAGGAGCTGGCTGATTGTTGATCAAGAATGGCTGAATTTTATTGTATTGATCGTAGAATTGATTCATATCTACAACCAAGTCTTTTACAACTGGTAAACCAGGTAAAGGACGAATTACAATTTTTTCAGGTAAGTCATTCAAGTTCCATAAACATGCCAAACCATTTTTACCATTAATGTTCACACCATCAGAACCACAAATACCTTCACGGCATGAACGGCGGAATGTTAATGTTTCATCCTGAACTTTTAATGCAAGTAACGCGTCAAGCAACATACGGTGCTTGTCAGTTAACTCTAACTTAAA
Source organism: Acinetobacter sp. AOR34_HL (assembly GCF_027854795.1). Lineage (NCBI taxonomy): Bacteria > Pseudomonadati > Pseudomonadota > Gammaproteobacteria > Moraxellales > Moraxellaceae > Acinetobacter > Acinetobacter sp. AOR34_HL. Next base: position 24,565 of record NZ_JAKTID010000002.1, read on the forward strand.
AGTTTGCATGTATGGCGCTTTATCCTTATCAGGATCATAGCGGTAGATTTCGAATGTACGAGTACCTCTACTCATCTTTGTTCTCCCGATTAGAATGTACGTGGTTTAGGTTCAATAGCTTCAACCGTTAATGGATTGAAACGTACTGGTTTATATTCAAGACGATTGTCTAAAGAATACCATAACGTATGTTTCATCCACTCATCATCACGACGACCATAAGAGTAAGTCGGATGATCTGGAGCTAATTCATAATCAACAACGGTATGTGCACCACGACATTCTTTACGTGCAGCAGCAGAAATCAAGGTTGCTTTAGCAACTTCATACAAGTTTTCAACTTCTAATGCTTCAATACGTGCAGTATTGAATACTTTAGATTTGTCTTTCAAATGAATGTTGCGAACACGTGATTCAATCGCAAGAATTTCTTTAACACCTTTATCAAGTAATGCTTGTGTACGGAATACACCAGCATGATCTTGAACGATGTCACGAATTACATCAGCAACTTCTTGCGCATTTTCGCCAGATGTAGATTCATCCAACTTACGTACACGTGCCAATGTGCTTTCTAACACATCGTTTGGTAATGGAGCATAATCATCACCATGGTGTTTAGTCACATAATCAATAATGTGTTCACCAGCAGCTTTACCAAATACAACAAGGTCAAGCAACGAGTTAGTACCTAAACGGTTTGCACCATGAACAGATACACATGAGCACTCACCGATTGCATAGAAACCTTTAACTGGTTTCACATAATCACGTGTGCCTTTATATGTATATTGTTTTGTATCTTTATCATAATGAGCAGAGAATTCACCCTCTTCAACACCATGAGGTACAACAACTTGACCATGGATATTCGTTGGAATACCACCCATTTGATAATGGATTGTTGGCACTACAGGAATTGGCTCTTTAGTACAGTCAACGTTCGCGAATTTCTTACCAATCTCAAATACTGATGGTAAACGCTTCATGATGGTATCAGCACCCAAGTGTGTCATATCTAATAGGATATAATCACCTTTTGGACCACAACCACGCCCTTCTTTAATTTCTTGGTCCATAGAACGAGATACAAAATCACGTGGAGCCAAGTCTTTTAAAGTCGGTGCATAACGTTCCATGAATGGTTCGCCGTCTTTGTTGCGAAGGATACCACCCTCACCACGACAACCCTCAGTTAACAATACACCAGCGCCCGCAACACCCGTTGGGTGGAATTGCCAGAATTCCATATCTTGTAATGGAATACCCGCACGAGCAGCCATACCCAAACCATCACCAGTATTAATGTAGGCATTGGTAGATGCACGGTAAACACGGCCAGCACCACCTGTAGCAAACAATGTTGCTTTAGCTTGGAATACTGCGATGTTACCTGTTTCTTGATCAATTGCAGTTACACCAAGCACATCACCTTCTTCGTTACGAATTAGATCTAATGCAATCCATTCAACAAAGAATTGAGTACCCATTTTTACGTTGCTTTGATACAACGTGTGTAGTAGTGCATGACCAGTACGGTCAGCTGCAGCACAAGCACGTGGAACTGCTTTTTCACCGTAGTTTGCAGAGTGACCACCAAATGGACGCTGATAAATCGTACCATCTTCGTTACGGTCAAACGGCATACCTAAATGCTCTAACTCATAAACAACTTTCGGTGCTTCACGAGTCATAAACTCAATCGCATCTTGGTCGCCTAACCAGTCAGAACCTTTTACTGTGTCGTAGAAATGATAATGCCAGTTATCTTCTTGCATATTTCCTAACGATGCACCAATACCACCTTGAGCGGCAACTGTATGCGAACGTGTTGGGAATACTTTGGTTAATACAGCAACTTTCAAACCTGCTTGAGCAAGTTGGTAAGCAGCACGCATACCAGAACCACCACCACCAACAATAACTGAATCGAATGATAGGGTTTGAATATTTGAATAATTTTCTTTAGGGGTAGTTGCCATGATCTCTTCCTATCAATTTGCCCAGAAAATCTGGATACCCCAGATTGCGTATACGAACACTGAAATAATGACAGCAGAAGTTAACACAAGGCGTAAACCTGAAGCCGAAGGACCCATTTGACGTGTCGTTACATAATCTGTAAAGACTTGCCACATACCAATCCAAGCGTGCGCAACAAGCGATAACACAGCTAACAATGAGAAAATTTTCATTGGAAGCGTTAGCATAAAGCCAGCCCATTGCTCATAACCGAATCCACTATTGCATAGGATCCAGCCAAACATAACGACAGTATAAGCAGCTAAAACTACAGCTGATACACGTTGGATATACCAATCGCGAGAACCTGAACCCGTTAAACCTGTAGCACTTTTCATTAGAACATAATCCATACAAAAGCTGCGACAATACCGATCACAGATAAGATCAACGAAACTGTAGCTGCAATACGACCACTTTGTAATTCCTCAGCAAAACCAAGGTCAGCAAGTAGATGTTTAATACCTGCAATAAAATGGAAGATTAAGCCTGCTACAAATACCCATACGATGAAACGTACTAAGATATTTCCGAAAACGACATTTTTTACGTAGTCAAATCCTTCTGGTGAAGATAGAGATTTATCCAAAATCCACAAAAGAACAGCGACTAATAAGAAAACGATTACACCAGATAGACGGTGTAGAATTGATGCAATAGCCACGGGTGAGCGTAAATTTACCGCTAACACCTGACCCATGGACAAATTGACAGGTCTGTTGCTTTTCACAGCGGGCATCCTGTAGGTAGAAACTCCAACTGGAGTTTGTTTGAATTAATTCAAAGGAAAGCTGGCATTGTCAGGCAAGCACAGCACATGCCTAACCTATATAACGACAACGAATTATAAAACGTGAAATATCAAAATACAAACAATCAGCTTTCTCTTTAGTCGAAAAAAGTCTTAAATAAGAATCATTCACAAGAATAAGCAAGAAAAATCAATAAACCCACCACACAAAAATTACATATCATATTGATTTTTAAAAAAATTACATCAAATACAATTTATTATTTTTATTTTTAAATTTCGAATATATTCGTTCAAAATCATTAAGAAATTATTAAAGCATCATACTAAAGTCATATATTTGGATCGATTATTTATATACTCAGAAATAATACCCCTCATTTTAATATTAAATATAACTAAGCAATAATCTATCAAGCAAAGATGATTTTAGTTAAAAATTAGTCATTTTTTAATCAGTTGATCGCACCATAATAGAACAAATAAAAATTCCTTTATTTTTCAATCAACATTTTTTTTAATGATAATTTAAATCTAAGGCATGAGAAATATAGGGTTTTGGCATTTTATTTCAAAATATTTTAGGAATCTATAAATTAAAAAGTGTTAAAAATTTACTTACAATTGTACTGATGCTTCATTTTTTTTCTGCACCTAAAACATGATTTGACATATTATACTCGACCGGTGCTGTGATTTTACTCAATTTTCCCGTTGATACTGAATGACTAATTGACTGTGATAACGTCATTTTTTATCCCTAAGTATAATTGACAAAATTTTAGTAGCCACTAATCTTATAGCAAATTTTGACACCGTCTGATTCGCACATGACAAGATTAGGATTTCGAGTCAGATAATCATTCACCAGGACAGGAGATCTATTGAATGTCTGCAGCAACTGGCAAAAAAGCCGTATTACAGCTTGATGGCAAAGAAATTGAATTACCAATTTACAGCGGCACATTGGGCCCAGATGTAATTGACGTTAAAGATGTATTAGCATCAGGTCACTTTACTTTCGATCCTGGTTTTATGGCGACAGCGGCTTGCGAATCTAAGATCACATTCATTGACGGTGACAAAGGTGTTTTATTACACCGTGGTTATCCAATTGATCAATTAGCGACTCAAGCAGACTACTTAGAAACTTGTTATTTATTATTAAATGGCGAGCTTCCAAATGCTGAACAAAAAACTGAATTTGACGCAAAAGTACGTAACCACACTATGGTTCACGACCAAGTAAGCCGTTTCTTCAATGGTTTCCGTCGTGATGCTCACCCTATGGCGATCATGGTTGGTGTAGTTGGTGCTTTATCTGCGTTCTATCACAACGGTTTAGACATCGAAGATGTTAACCACCGTGAAATCACTGCAATTCGTTTAATCGCGAAAATCCCTACGCTTGCAGCGTGGAGCTACAAGTACACTGTAGGTCAACCATTCATTTACCCTCGTAATGATTTAAGCTACGCAGAAAACTTCTTACACATGATGTTTGCTACGCCTGCTGATCGTGACTACAAAGTAAATCCAGTTCTTGCACGCGCAATGGACCGTATTTTCACGCTTCATGCTGACCACGAACAAAATGCATCGACTTCTACAGTTCGTCTTGCTGGTTCTACTGGTGCAAACCCTTATGCATGTATCTCTGCTGGTATCTCTGCACTTTGGGGACCTGCTCACGGTGGTGCAAACGAAGCTGTACTTAAAATGTTAGATGAAATTGGTAGCGTTGAAAACGTTGCTGAATTCATGGAAAAAGTAAAACGTAAAGAAGTGAAGCTTATGGGCTTCGGTCACCGCGTTTATAAAAACTTTGACCCTCGCGCTAAAGTAATGAAGCAAACTTGTGACGAAGTTCTTGAAGCATTAGGCATCAACGATCCACAATTGCAGCTTGCTATGGAACTTGAGCGTATTGCATTGAACGACCCGTACTTCGTAGAGCGTAAGCTTTACCCGAACGTAGACTTCTACTCAGGTATCATCTTAAAAGCGATTGGTATCCCAACAGAAATGTTTACTGTAATTTTCGCTCTTGCACGTACTGTTGGTTGGATCAGCCACTGGTTAGAAATGCACAGTGGTCCTTACAAAATCGGTCGTCCGCGTCAGCTTTATACTGGCTCGACTCAACGCGATATCAAACGTTAATTTTCAACAGAATCTTAATGTTAAAAAAGCTGCCTGATGGCAGCTTTTTTTATTAGATACTTAATTTAAAAATAAATTAACGTCCCCACTCTACGTCTTTCGCATAAGGTTCTACCATTTTGATACGCTTCACATTCTCTTTTTCAATTTTAGTTAGACGTGAATCCACATTGGTAAAACACGGCATGTACCAATCATAATCAGCAAATGTAGCAGCCCAACTTTTATTCTGAAATGCATACCCATGGCGTGCATAGATTTCATTACGAATATATTGCAACTCACCTAAAGCAACTTGTAGATCTGCATCTTTTAATAATTTACGCGATGCTTCTGGATAGTTACCTTCATCTTTTGCATAGTTACACTGCTGTGCTTTCAAGCTAAAAAACTTTGGTTTAACTGTTTTGCTACTGGGTAACCATTGTGCATCGATCTCTGTAACATTATTTTTATAATCTAAAATGAACTGACCAAAGGTAGCACCTTGCCCTAATTCATTCAAAGTTGCTTTATAAACTGAGCCACTTTTTTGAAGATTTCCCTTAAATTTAGTTTGCTTACCATTTAACAAACTATACCCTGTGAGTTGATCTCCTTTCTGTTGAAAGAACAAAGAAATTTTTTGTTCATCGTTATACAATCCTGTCCAAGATGAAGCGAGCTGTGGGGTTTGGGCAAAACTCAAGGTACAACATGTTAAAGCAGCTGTAAAAGTTAAAAACTTAACTAATTTATTCATATTTCTAAGCTCATCAAATATAAAGTTATTGCATTTATTCTTAGTCAATCATGATAACAGCGATCAATGATATGTGGAAAATTCTAAATCCCCTTACTCGACTTATAACCACATTCATTTTCTTTTACTTATTTATATTGATGGTAGAAATTTGTATTCAATATTTTCCTTGGTCAAATCAATCTAATTTTTTAGTTCTAAAGCAAGATGTCGTCCTGACTCAGCCTTGGCGCATCGCCTTCCAAATTCATGTCTTAACGAGCAGTTTTGTTCTTTTAGCTGGCTTTACTCAATTTTCACAATATATTCGTAAAAAATTTAGTCTTGTTCATCGTTATGCAGGTTGGATTTATATTGTTTCGACTCTAGGTTTTGCACTACCAAGCGGTTTGATATTGGCGGTGTATGCCAATGGCGGCTTCAGCACCCAATTGTGTTTTATTTTACTAGGACTACTTTGGGGAGTCAGCACTTTAATTGCGCTTTATTTTGCGATTAGGAAACAATGGTTTCGACATCGTGACTGGATGATAAGAAGTTTTGCTTTAGCTTTATCTGCCTTGAGTTTAAGAACATGGAAACTCGTGTTATACGAACTACAACCGTACATTGACTGGCTAACACCAATCCATATATATCAACTAGAAGCATGGCTAGGTTGGACGATTAATTTATTGATTGCAGAAGTTATTATTTACTATATCAACCACAAAAGAATTTAGATTTCATCTTCTTCTAATGTCCGTAACAAATTCGAACTAATCCCATCGGCACGAAGCCAAGCCAGTTCATAACTCGCTTTCGCTAAAGCCAATACTCTTCTCTCGAATTCATCCCATACAGGCTTCACTTGTGCATCCACAATCCCCAGACCACTTTCCTGCGCTAAGTACTTATTTTTTTCGCATATCTTTAATGCATGATAAAGCTTGCGACCTTTCGTTGCCGTATCTAATACTCGAATCCGCTTATTATGAATAAAGTCCTCTACCTGTTGCATATTTGCATGAGGTAACAAAGGCACAAGAATTTGATCAAGTTGTGCATCTAAACGTTGCCAAACTGTGAGTCGCTGTTCTGGTGTATATGTATTCCAATGAATCACTTCATGATTAAAACGGCGACATCCTCGGCACACCAAATCACCAAATACCGTTGAACAACGCCCTGCACATGGGGTCAATGATGGGATTCGACGATCATTACTCAAAACACATTCCTCTAAAACCATATCAATTCTATGGTTTTCTCGCTTATTTTCAAATTTCACGCTAAAATACGCGCCTTGATTTTCCTATCTTAATACATTTGGAGTTATCCATGAACGCTACTGTAGAACAGCTTGCACCTGTAGAACAGCAAGCGACCAATAATTGGGTTGTTGCGGCACTATATCAATTTAAAGAAGTTTCAGATGCAGCGGATCTGCAACAGCGTCTTTTAACACTAGTGAATAGCATCAATTTATGTGGAACTCTGATTGTTGCACCAGAAGGAATCAACGGTACTGTCGCTGGTGATCGCACAGCAATTGATACTGTACATCAATTTTTGCTGAACGAAGGTTTCAACGAAATGGAATATAAAGAGTCTTTTAGCTCTGATAAACCATTCCGCAAAATGAAAATTAAACTCAAAAAAGAGATCGTAACTTTAGGTGTAGAAGTTAAACCCCGTGATCTAGTCGGTCATTACCTCGACCCTAAAGAGTGGAATGAGTTAATTAGCCGTGATGATGTAATTTTAATCGACACACGTAATGACTATGAATACAAAGCAGGCACATTTAAGGGTGCAATTGATCCTAAAACTGAAACTTTCCGTGAGTTCCCTGAATACGTAAAGCAAAACTTAGAACAACACAAAGATAAGAAAATCGCCATGTTCTGTACAGGTGGTATTCGTTGTGAAAAATCAACATCATTACTCTTACAAGAAGGATTTAATGAGGTATATCACCTTAAAGGCGGTATTCTTAAATATCTAGAAGAAACCCCAGCAGAAGAAAGTTTATGGGAAGGCGAATGTTTCGTATTTGATGGCCGCACCGCAGTAACACATGGTGTTGAAGAAGGCGAAAATATTAAATGTCATGCATGTGGCTGGCCTCTTACTAAAGAAGAAGCTGAATTACCTAGCTATGAACATGGAGTTTCTTGTGTTTTCTGTATTGATAAAACTACAGAAAAACAAAAAGAAGGTTTCCGCATGCGCCAATCACAAATTGCAGCAGCAAAACGCAAACGCCTATAATTTATTGTTATGCTCAAAAGCCGTAGTTTTCTACGGCTTTTTTATACGAGAAAATAATAACCATTCATCTATTGTATGCTTAAGAAAGAAGCATCACTATCCTCTAATCAATGAAAATACGTAGCAAGGTACTATGGGACTAGAAGACTGGGTCTTATCTGTGATGGAAAAGCTGGGATATTTGGGTATTGCATTCTTAATGTTTTTAGACAATATTTTTCCACCAATACCATCTGAAATTATTATGCCCTCTGCTGGTTATACAGCCTCTAAAGGTGATTTGACTTTAATTGGTGTCATTATTGCGGGCAATACAGGATCTTTACTTGCTGCGATGGTGCTATATTGGATTGGTCGAAAAATTCCTGAGCAACGATTATTCATCTTTATAGAGCATTACGGAAAATTTCTAAGAATAAAGGTAAGTGATCTTGAAAAAGCATTAACTTGGTTTAACAAACATGGACATAAGATTGTTTTCTTTGGTCGTATGATTCCAGCTGTACGCTCTCTCATAAGTATTCCCGCGGGTATGAGTAGGATGCCTTTTGGTAAATTTATGACCTACAGCGCTTTAGGAACGATTATATGGACTACTTTTTTAGCCTACTTAGGTTATCACTTTAGCGAAAATCAAGCTTTGATGACGCTGATTATGCAACGTGTCGGTTATATTATTTTAGCTCTGGCTTTACTGTATATCATTTGGATTATTGCAAGAAGATTTCAAAAAAATCATAAAGATAAACACTGAGACTTATTTCCAATTACTTTTATCTGAGGCAAATTATGAAACATGAATTTTGGCATGACAAATGGCAAAAAAATGAAATTGGGTTTCATCTCAATCAACCTCATTCACTATTAGTTAAATATATTGACTCCTTAAATCTAGAGAAAAACAATCGTATTTTCCTTCCATTGTGTGGGAAAAGCTTAGATATTCATTGGTTGTTAGCACAAGGTTATCATCTGATTGGAATTGATCTTAGTCCGATTGCAATCGAAGAATTAATATCCGAACTTGCTATTCCATTTACTGAAAGAAAACTGGAAAAATTAACTCATTATCACCATCCTCAAATTGATCTATTTGTTGGTGATTTTTTTGAATTGACTTCAAGCAATATTGGTAAAATTGATGCGATTTATGATCGAGCTGCTTTAGTCGCTTTACCTGAAGAAATGCGAACCGATTATGCACAACATTTGATGCAAATTAGCAATCAGGCAACTCAATTACTCATTAGTTTTGAATATGATCAAAGCGTGATGGCGGGTCCTCCTTTCTCTATTCCCCCTCAACAGCTTAAAGACTATTATTCCAAGCAGTACCAACTGCAATTACTTGATAGTCAAACAGAATTACTCAAAGGAAAGGTTGATGCTGAAGAAAAGATTTGGCTATTAAAGCCTTACTAAATAAAGATCAACTTATTAAAACCACAGTAAAAGCTGTGGTTTTAATTACTTATTATTTATACTTCACGTTCAAGTTAATTTAAAAAATAAAATTAACATATAAATTTAAACTACTTATAGACCCAAAATCAAATCATAAAGAGAAATCATAATGAAATATTATCTATGGATATTTACAGGTATTTATACACTCACACTACTTATTTTTGGATTACTGGCCTACTTTATAGATCTATCAAGTTCTACTACTGTGCCGACATTAATTGCGGCAGGATTCTTTACATCATGGATCTTTGTAAAACGCGAACAAAGAGTCTCCAATCCTCAAGAACGTAAGCATGGTAATCCCCCCTAAAAATAATAGGATCTAAAAGTAGAATTTTCTCTTAAGATACGAGCAGGAGATTCTGCATGAAAACATCTAAATTTACTGA
>NZ_JAKTID010000003.1:0-37605 GCF_027854795.1 Acinetobacter sp. AOR34_HL
TCAGCATTGAATGTAATTATCCAGTTGCTAGGTGGTATAGGCCTATTCCTTTTAGGCATGTCTCTGATGACGGATAGCTTAAAAGCAATCGCTGGTGAAGCTCTACGACAATGGTTAGTTAGATTTACAAATTCTCCGATTAAAGCTGTTTTATCAGGGATTGGTCTAACTGTAGTTGTACAATCCTCTACAGCTACTACTTTAGCAACAATTGGTTTTGTCAGTGCAGGCGTTCTTAGTTTTAGTCATGCAATTGGAGTGATTATCGGAGCGAACATAGGGACAACAAGTACGGGATGGTTAGTTGCACTGCTGGGATTGAAATTCTCAATTGCAAGTTTCGCCTTACCTATGATCGGAATTGGAGCTCTGCTTAAAGTATTAGGTAATGAAAAAGTTTCTTTTTTAGGATTAACTTTAGCTGGATTCGGCCTGCTATTCTTTGGAATTCAAATATTACAAGATGCGATGAGTGGTATCGCTGAACTTATTGATTTATCTCTTTGGGCAGAACCAACACTTATAATCAAGGTCATTTTAGTGGTGATAGGTATTTTGATGACCATTCTATTACAGTCATCAAGTGCAGCAATAACAACGACATTGGCAGCATTATCTACTCAAGCAATCAATTTTGAACAAACTTTAGCATTAGTGATCGGTCAGAATATTGGGACCGTCGCAACAGCAGTACTCGCGGCGATGGGAGCGACCACAAGTGCAAAGCGGACAGCAGCGGTCCATGTTGTTTTTAATGTAGTCACGGCAATTTTTGCTTTTCTTCTTTTGTCTCCAATCTTTGTATGGGCATATCAACATGTGGATGCGATCCATCAATTAGATGAAGTATTGTTAGTTGCAGCATTTCATACAGCTTTTAGCTTATTGGGAGCATGTATTTTCATGCCTCTTTTACCTAAATTTGAACAACTGATTATCCGTTTACTACCTGAACAAGAGCCTGTGACGACCCGTTATTTAGATGAGTCACTTTATAGCGTTCCAGCATTGGCAATTGCAGCAGTAGAACGAGCATTATTGAAGTCGATTGCAGATATGTACAGTGTATTGGTTCGTTGTATCCGAAACGAGATTATTCCTTCACTTGTAAATATAAGTGAATATGATCATACACTTGTAAAAGTTGAGCAGTATCTAAAAGAAATGTCGATTCCACAGTCGAATATTGATCAGCAGCGCTTTATTATTTTGTTACGGTTAGTTGTGTATGTTCGAGTGCTTAAAAATGATTTAGCTGATGTTTCTAAAATTGAATTTATTCAAAATCAAAGCATTATTTATGATTTAGCACAGCGTTTCGCCACAGTTTTGGAGCAGAATATTTCTTATTTACTGCAGCAACCTTTTTCAAATTTACCTGAATCATTGGTAAATGAATTAACTGAAATAGTCGAAGAGCTGAAAGAGAAACAAGAATTTGTTCGACAACAACTGATAGAAGATGCTGCAAACAAGAATATTCCTGCGACTTATACTTTAGAGCTCTTAGCTGCGCAAAGATGGTTGGAACATCTTATAGTTCACTGTAGCCGTGTAGCAATCTTGTTGAGTGATACAACACACATATTAGTGGATGATGAAGTAGAGTTAGCTCATTAAAATATAACTTTTCATAAATCCTACGTTTTCTACTTTCCTACTCAGCTGACAAGCCTATAATGATTGAGAATCATTCCAAATCTAATAAGGAAATAACATGTCGACCGATCAACAATTTCCAACGCCTGCAAACTTAGGGATAGCAGTATATTCAAACAATGCTGAAGCGATTGGTAATACACCATTGGTTCGTATCAATCGTCTGATTAAAACTGGCGCAACAGTATTGGCAAAAGTTGAAAGTCGTAATCCTGCATTCTCAGTGAAATGCCGTATTGGTGCAGCTTTGATTGCGGATGCGGAAAAGCGTGGTGTGTTGAAAGCGGGTATGCATATTGTTGAACCAACCAGTGGCAATACAGGAATTGCATTAGCATTCGTTGCAGCGGCAAAAGGTTATCCAATCACTTTGACAATGCCAGCCAGTATGAGTTTAGAACGCAGAAAAGTATTAAAAGCTTTAGGCGCGAATCTTGTTTTAACTGAACCTGCTAAAGGTATGAAAGGTGCAGTAGATGAAGCGGTTCGTTTAGCAACGGAAAATCCAGAGCTTTATTTTCTACCACAACAATTTGAAAATCCAGCCAATCCACAGATTCATGTTGACACTACAGGTCCAGAAATCTGGCAGGCAACCAATGGAGAAGTTGATATTCTAGTTGCAGGTGTTGGCACGGGCGGGACAATTACTGGCATTTCTCGTTATTTTGAGCAAGTTCAGAATAAGCCAATTTATTCTGTCGCAGTTGAACCTGCTGAATCTCCAATCATTACTCAAACAAAAAATGGCGAAAGCATTTCACCCGCACCGCATAAGATTCAAGGTATTGGAGCGAACTTCATTCCTAAGAACTTAGATTTGGATTTGGTGGATGAGGTTGTACCCGTAAATAGTGCCGATGCGATTGAGTGGGCAAGAAAGTGTGCAACTCAAGAAGGCATTTTGGTTGGTATCTCAAGTGGTGCAGCTTTAGCAGCAGCAGCTCAAATTGCAGAACGTCCTGAAAATACCGGTAAAACCATTGTGGTGATCTTGCCTGATAGTGGTGAGCGTTATTTATCTTCTGTTTTATTTGAAGGTTTATTTGACGAAGCTTGATTGCATTGTTGAGTGAGTAAAAACCATGCCTAAGCGCATGGTTTTTTTATTACTTCATTCTTATAAGGCTTTCTTTAAGTTTTTTTCATGGCGCTTAACTGAGCGTGCATATTTCTTCGCTTTATGGCGAGTCCAAAAACTACGTTCATAGCCTGTCGGTCCAACATTGTAATACGCTACAGCTTTAGACCAACTGCCAGCAGATTTGTAATAGCTAGAAAGAATATAAGCACCACAGTTGATATTGGTATTTTCATCATACAAATTGCCAGGGCAAGATGTACTCCAATAACTAGAAATAATTTGAGTTAGACCAATCGCACCTGTGGGAGAACGCGCTGAGCTATTAAAATTTGATTCTTGGCGAATTAGTGCAGCAAGTAAAGTCGGTGAAACATCATAACGTTCAGCACTTTGCACAATCATAGGAGATAAACGATTGGCAGTATTTGGAGCAACAGAATAAGCATTTTGCAAACCTGAAGACAATTGATTAGATCGGTTTACAAATGACCCGCTTAAACTACTGCATGCTGTCATATTGATCGCTATCATGATCAAACTAATTTTTAAAATCATTCCATTAAATTTATTGATACGACTGTATTGATCAGTATGATTGAATAAGAATTGCAAAATAATAAACCAAAAGTACCAAGATGAGTTGATGGTATTAACACCATGTAAATGAGTCAATAATAGTTATTTTGCGATCATGTGAAGAGCATTGTTTAGATATAAAAAAAGCCCCGACATCCTGTCGAGGCTTTTTCATATTTGGTTTCTTGCCGTTAACTCCTGTCAACGACCACGTCCTGTGCTTCTTGTTGTTCTGAATGAGACTTCCTGTCTCTTTATGATTCTTATGATAGAGCTTTATACTTTAGTCGTATATTCGCTAATCACCGCAACTGATGTACGTATATGCGTACATGATGTAATCATAATGCTTCTTTTAAAGCTTGCTCATGGCGTTTTACTGAGTTGGCGTAGCGATGTGCTTGATTGCGCATGTAAAGACTTCTTTTATAACCGGTTGGCCCGACATTGTAATAACCAAGTGCTTTGAACCAATCACCAGTCGCTTGATAGTATTTTGCAAGAATGTATGCGCCACAATTAATATTAATCTGTTCATCATAAAGATTTCCAGAACAGGTCTGTTGCCAAAACTTGGGACGTACTTGGGTCAAACCTACGGCATCTGCTGATGATCTGGCATTGGCGATATAGCTAGATTCTTGTCGAATCAGTGCAGCAAGTAAATGTGGAGAAATGTTATAAGATTCAGCACTTTGCAGAATCATGGGTGCGACACGATTTGCAGTCGTTGGATGAACAGAAAAAGCCGTTTGAATGCCTTGTGAAAATTGTTGTGAATGGTTGATTGTTGGTGATTTTGTTGTTGTACATGCAACGATGAAGTAGGCACTAATAACTATAAAGCTGAGTTTAAGACATTTGTTTTGAAACTGAGTAAAAGAAAATCTGTATCGCGTTATCATCGTGAAAAAAGTGTGTCCATTCTATAAAAGCACGCGGATAGTAAAAAGAGGCCTAGTTCGGGTCAATGATAGTTCATAGGCAAAATCGTTGGTTTTTATATTTTAGGCTTGACTTAATTTAGAAAAAAAGAAGCCTCGACTTCCTGTCGAGGCTTCTTCGTATTTGGTGCTATCACCAACTCCTGTCGATGACCACGTCCTGTGCTTTTTATTATTTTAAATGAGACATCCTGTCTCTATGTCTTGCATTCTAGGTAAGTATTGGCATGTTGTATATGCGTTAATCACCTGATTTCGTGTAGGCTGTGGCTTACATAGTTGAATATCTCAATGCTTCAAATTGGCTGTCTTTATTATCCATGCTACTAGCTTTTGAGCAATCGGTGCACAGACTAATACACTTGGAAATGCAAACATCCACGCCACAATCCAAGCTGACATCCACATTGAAAAGAAGTTATCAATTAAACCTACCGCTTTAAAGGTAGTAATTCCTGAGATGAGAAATGACATCATGCAAGATAATATGAATGGAAATAAAAGACTTGCTGCCTTCACGTAATCACCTCTGAATTGCATTTAAATTTAATGCAAAATTTTGCCCGAATAATTGGGCGGTTTTAATATCACCAAAATCAAACGCATTGGCTGCACTTTGATGTTCAGCTTGTGCCATTAAACCTGACCAAGAACCAAGACGATTGAGTGCCTGAGTATAAGGTATACCTTGATGTTGTTCAGGTAGAACAGGATTACCAATCCATATCATACCGTGTTGCATACAAAAGGTGAAAAGTGAAATGAGTGTAGACTGTTTATCTCCAGCAGGAAGTGATGAAACCGTAAATCCTGCCGCGAGTTTTCCTTTTAGGCTTTGCTTTTTCCATAATGGTCCTGTGAGATCCATCAGTTGTTTGAAGGTACCTGAAACACCACCTAAATAAGTTGGACTACCCCAAATGAGTCCATCATATTGGGCGATAAGGTATGGATGAGCCATCAATGATTCTGCTGTAAACAAATCAATTTGAATATTCTCTACTTGTGCAGCACCTATTTGAATTTGCTCTGCAATAAATTGTGTATGACCTTGGCGGCTATGGTAGATAATTGCAATAGATTTCATGGAGTCGTCCTCGATTAGAAAAAATTAAGCAATACAGCGGTGAGAAATAAACCACACCCAAAAATACTGTGATTGATCAAACTTTTGATGCGGTTAATAAAAGGCTGAGGTGTTTTTGAGGCAGCGATACCTAAACCCATCGCGGGTTGCATGATCAGGAAAGGGATCAAAACAGTGATGACACTAAAGGAAAGTGCAGAAGGAAATTGAGGTTGAGCCAACCAATTTTGGCCTACCATTAAAATAAAGCTGAAAGAGAAAATGACACCCACACTGTAATGAGCAATTCAGCCAAGTAGATATTCATGTCGAATTTCTGGACTTTGAGCAATGGATTGATGCTGGATTTTTCCACGCAAAATCCAGCCAACCCAACGCCCAAGTAAAGCAAAATTTAACGTTGGGATATTGAATCTTTTTAGTATCAACAACCAAATATCCATGATGATGGTTGCACCAATACCAAGTCCAAAAATGTAAATCAATCGTTCCAACACATTCATTTCATCACGTAGAGCCTTTACCAATAAAATCTGATAAATTGATTGTGCAAGTTCAAGTTAACTTGAAGTCAAGGGGGATTTATGGATATTGGTGAAGTCGCAAAAAAGCAAAGCTCACGACATCGACATTGCGCTTTTATGAAGAGAAAGGGTTAATCAAATCGATTGGTCGTCATGGCTTACGTCGTCAGTACAGTAAACAAGTTTTGGATCAACTGGCTCTCATTGCATTAGGTCGAGCAGCAGGCTTTTCATTGGATGAAATTGCAAGCATGTTTGGGCAGGATGGAAAGCCTGAGTTGGATCGGAAAATGCTGAATGATAAGGCAGAACAATTAGAACAAATGACACGACGTTTACATTTTATTAGCGAAGGATTGAGACATGCTGCGATATGTCCCGCAGAAAATCATATGCAATGTCCGACTTTTCAGAATTTTTTAAAAGCTGCGATTGCAGGTGAATATCAGCCCACAAAACTCTAAAACAAAATAGAGTTTTAAGGAGAAAGCATCGGATTGCATCGCCATAAAGATGTCATTTTATTGAAGTCAAAGTTTCATAAAAACTTGTTCTAATTTTTCTTAATTTTTACCAAATGTATAAAACCATGAACAAGAAAACTTTATTGGCTTTATTGTGCTGTAGTGCTTTGGCTTTAACGGCATGTAATGATGATGATCAAGATCAAAAAACATCGGTAGATCAAGTGACTGAGCCAACCTTGATCTCTTTTGCTAAGCTGCCTGTAGAAACCTATGCGATTGGACCTGATTCTGGCAACGCTGTCAGTGGCGCTAATGGTATTTACCCACCATTTAAAGGGCAACCTGTACAAGGTTTCTCGGCTGCTTTGAAAAATGAAGACGGTAGTTATATGGCGATGTCTGATAATGGTTTTGGTACGCAAGACAATTCAGCGGATTATTTATTGCGTATTTATAAAATCAAAGCCGATTTCAGAACAAAAAATAAAGGTACAGGGCAAGTTTCAGTCCAAAGCTTTATTCAATTACGTGATCCCAATAAACGTATTCCATTTGAAATTGTGAATGGAAGTACTTCAGAACGATTATTAACGGGTGCCGATTTTGATCCTGAGTCGATGCAACGTGCAGTAGATGGGAGCTATTGGATCGGTGATGAGTTTGGCCCTTACTTATTACATTTCTCAGCAGAAGGAGTTTTATTGGATGCACCAATTGGATTGCCTAATCCTTTAAATTCAGCCCAAGAACTACGTTCCCCTCAAAACCAATTCAACAAAGCCAACATCAATTTTGTTGAGCCTTTGGTACAGCGCAGTGGGGGCTTTGAGGGAATGGCGATTTCTCCAGATGGCAAATATCTATATCCTTTACTGGAAAAGCCATTGCTGAATGATGCTACAGGTCAACTTCTGATTTCTCAATTTGATATTCAGAAGAAAAGCTATACGGGACAATATTATTGGTTCGCTTTAAATAGCAAGGCAACCAATATCGGTGATTTCCAATTGTTTAGTGATAAAGATGGCATCATCATCGAACGTGATGCGAGCCAAAATAATTTAGGTGGGTATAAAAAGCTGATACGAGTTACTTTGACCGAGCCTAAACAAATGGTAGTGCGTGAAGATTTGTTGGATTTAATCAAAATTGCCAATCCAAATTTACTCTATGGCACAGCGCGTGAAGGGGATATTGGAACAGGTCAGGTCTTTGCTTTCCCATTTGAAACGATTGAAGATGTAATTATTGAAAATGGAACGACATTAACTGTATTGAATGACAATAATTTCCCAGGTTCTTCGGGACGTAATGCCAAACTTGCGGACGACAACGAAATTATCCAGATTCGTTTGCCGAAAGCATTATTTTAAACGTCGGGTAAAATTAGCCGAAATGGTCATTCCTCATTTCGGTTGAAAGCGTATACTGATCAGGCAGAAGGAGTCCTCATGTCTGAATCAGTTACACGCCCAACCTATATTGAATATGGTTCAAAATCGTTTACCGCGATTTTATGGTCTTTGTTCTTTGCTGGTTTTGCTTCCTTTTCATCTTTGTACTGTGTACAGCCGATGATGCCAATCTTTGCAAAATTCTTTCAGGTCACACCGACCCACAGTAGTTTCCCTTTATCTTTTTCAACCATTGCACTCGCGATTGGGTTGTTGTTCACAGGATTCATATCTGATCGTTATGGACGCAAAAGGATTATGGTGTTTGCCTTATTTTTTGTTTCCATATTATTGCTGATTAGTGCTTCATTTCCGATTTGGGAAATTTTTCTGACTACTCGTATTTTTATTGGCTTAGCAGTGAGTGGTGTCGCAGCGGTTGCAATGACCTATATTGGAGAGGAGATCGCACAAAAAGATATCGGTTTTGCCATGGGGCTATATATTTCAGGTACGGCAATTGGTGGAATGGGAGGGCGTTTAATCGCGGGAGTTTTAGTTGATTTTATTTCTTGGCAATCTGCTACTTATATTATTGGTTTTCTAAATCTGATTATCGCTTGTTTATTTTTTTTTATTGCCCAAATCGCAGCACTTTAAACCGTATCCCTTTCGGTTTTCTCGCTTTAAGGATGCATTTGAACAAAACTTAAAAGATTCAAAATTAAGGATTTTATTTGCCCAAGGTTTTATCTTAATGGGCTGTTTAGTGACGGTATTTAACTACATTAGCTATCATTTATTAGAAGCACCATTTCACTTATCACAAGCATGGATTGGTGTGATTTCGATTGCTTATCTAGCAGGCATTTATAGTTCGCCTAAAGCCGCACAATGGGGCTTTAAATATGGGCGTGATAAGGTTCTGCCGATGATGTTAATGACGATGATGATTGGCTTGTGGTTTACACTCATTCCATCATTATGGTCAATTTTGATCGGTTTGATTATCTTCGCTTTTTCATTTTTTGCAGCGCATTCGACCGCAAGTAGTTGGGTTTCAGTACAAGCAGTACAATATCGTGCAGTGGCATCCTCGCTGTATTTATTCTGCTATTACATTGGTTCAAGTTTGCTCGGCAGCTTCGGTGGATTGGTTTGGGAGCAGTTTGGCTGGATTGGAATTAATTTGAGTGTGAGTGTGGTTTTGGTGATTGGGTTAGTATCCGCTTTATATCTTGGTAAATTACAACGTTCAGCCTAAATTATTAAATCTGAATAAACTTTGTACAAATAATTTGTTATCTCCTTGTTCTTGAATGCTTTATAAACAGGGAAAATGAATTGAATTCATGTTAAAATGATCGGCTTTCATCTTTAGATGTCTCTCCTTCATCTGCTAGCCGAGATTCGCAAGCTATGTCTACTGCCTATACCAAGCAGACTGCGCCTAAAGCGCTGTTTGATTACGACAAATATTGGGCGTCGTGTTTTGAACCCGCACCATTTTTGCCGATGTCACGAGAAGAAATGGATCTACTCGGTTGGGATGCGTGTGACTTTATTTTAGTTTGTGGTGACGCTTATATTGATCATCCATCTTTTGTATCGGGTGTGATTGGGCGTGTGCTCGAAGCACAAGGCTTCCGTGTAGGTATTATTGCTCAACCAGATTGGACCAATGTTGAAAGTTTCCGTGTTTTAGGTAAACCAACCATTGCGTGGGGCGTAACTGCGGGCAATATGGATTCGATGATTAACCGTTATACGGCAGATCGTAAAATCCGTTCAGATGATGCTTATTCGCCAAATAATGAACCGAATAAACGTCCAGATCGTGCTGCCACGGTGTATTGTCAGCGTTGCCGTGAGGCTTTTCCTGATGTGCCAGTATTGCTCGGTGGGATTGAAGGTAGCCTACGTCGTATTGCTCATTATGATTATTGGTCAGACAAGGTTCGTCGTTCAATCTTGATGGATTCTAAAGCCGATTTATTAATGTATGGAAATGGTGAGCGTGCAATCATTGAAGTGATGCATCGTTTAGCTAAAGGTGAGAAAGTTCATGACATCACTGATGTTCGTGGTACTGCATTTATTATTAATAAACACAATAAAGCATCAAAAGCACAATTTGTTGAAATCGCAAGTAATGATGTGGATACGATTGGTCGTGTAGACCCAATTATCAATCCATATGTCATGACTGAAGATATTGATGGCTGTGAAGTTGAAAAAGAAAAAGGCAACTCACTCGCACAATATCAAAATTTCCAAAAAGAAATTGTGACCAATCCAATCGTTCGTGAAGGGGATCAACTTGATCCAGATACGCAGATCGTACAGTTAAAACCTGCGCCATCCAAAGCGATTAAACATAAGTTACCGCCACGTGAACTCGCTGTGATTCGTTTGCCTTCTTTTGAAGAAGTCGCCAATGATCAAGTGCTGTATGCGCACGCCAACCGTATTTTGCATCTGGAAACCAATCCAGGAAATGCTCGCGCATTGGTACAACGCCATGGCGAACGTGATGTTTGGATTAATCCACCACCAATTCCGTTAACAACGGAAGAAATGGATTATGTCTTTGATTTACCTTATGCACGTTTACCGCATCCAGCTTATGGTAATGCGCGTTTCCCTGCATTTGATATGATCAAATTCTCTGTGAATATCATGCGTGGTTGTTTTGGTGGTTGTACGTTCTGTTCGATTACTGAACATGAAGGTCGTATTATTCAAAACCGTTCTGAAGAATCAATTCTGCGTGAAATTGAAAAGATCCGTGATACTGCACCTCAATTTACAGGCATTATCTCAGACTTAGGTGGTCCAACGGCAAACATGTACCGTTTGCACTGTAATGACCCTGAAATCGAGAAGAACTGCCGTAAACCGTCTTGTGTTTATCCAGGTGTTTGTCAAAACTTACACACTGATCATGCGCCATTGGTTCAGCTTTATCGTAAAGCACGTGAAATCAAAGGCGTGAAGAAGATTTTGATTGGTTCTGGTCTGCGTTATGATCTCGCAGTATTAAACCCTGAATATGTCAAAGAGTTGGTACAGCACCATGTTGGTGGCTATCTGAAAATTGCACCTGAGCATACCGAACATGGTCCATTATCCAAGATGATGAAACCAGGGATCGGAACTTACGACCGCTTTAAACAAATGTTTGAGCGTTTTAGTAAGGAAGCAGGGAAGGAACAATATTTAATTCCTTACTTCATCGCTGCGCATCCGGGTACAACGGATTACGACATGATGAACTTGGCGATTTGGCTGAAAAAGAATGGTTTCCGTGCCGATCAGGTACAAACCTTCTATCCATCGCCAATGGCAACTGCGACCACTATGTATTATTCAGGCAAGAATCCATTGTCTAAAGTGGCGCGTTATACTGAAAATGTCGATATCGTGAAAGGCGAAAAACGTCGTCGTTTGCATAAAGCTTTCTTGCGTTACCATGATCCAAATAACTGGCCTTTATTACGTGAAGCACTGAAAGAAATGGGGCGTTCGGATTTAATTGGTAATTCGAAACAGCATCTGATTCCAACCTATCAGCCACAAGGCACGGCTGAAGGTGAATATAAGTCTGCTCGTAAGAAAAACTCGACCGTGGCTGGTGATTCTGTAAAACGTGGTCAACAGTCTCGTCCGCAGTCTCAATCGAGTCAGAAACGTCCACAAAAAGGACAAATCCTAACGCAACATACAGGTTTACCACCGCGTGAAACTGGTGATAAAAAGCCATTTTCAGGAAAGAGTAAACCTAAGGCTAAAGCTCATCGTTAATATTTAAAAGAAAGGGAAACATGCTTTCCCTTTCTTTTTGTCTGAAAATGTCAAAATAATCACAATTTAAGTGTAAAACTACAATTTATAGAAACATATACTGACAATATCAACTTGAAAATTTAAGCTATGATGATTATAAATAAAGAGCAGAACAACTTTTACGACTTTGGTCGACTAGTAGAAAACGATTAAAAACTTTAAAGTTGCACTGCTAAAATGACTTTGCTATCGCTGTTATTGATTAAAAAAATGGCATAAAGCCAAATGATTATAAAAAATCTAAAGGGATTGGTTAGAAATGTATTATTTCATTACATTAGCTGGGTTGCTAATAATTGCAGCACTCGCGCTTCGGCGTATGCATCAAAATCAACGTCAAGATAGTCCGTTAAAACGCCGCGGCATTCTCACGATTTCTGAACAAATTACACTTATGCGCTTACAGGCTGTTTTGCCACGTCATACTGTACTTGCACACGTGTCTTTTGATGCTTTATTGACAACAAAATATGCGCATACACGCCGTAAGTATCAAGGACTAATGGCAGATTTTGTTGTGCTTGATCAACAATATCAGGTTCTCGCTGTGATTGAGATTGCAGATGAGTCTTCAATTAATCGTTTAAATCAAAAATACTATCAAGATAGTTTGTTGGAGCTGGCTGGTTATAAAGTTCTACGCTACGGTAGTATTCCAACAGAACATGAATTACGTGAAGATTTGGTATCTGATCCTTATGAATCAAACACCATTATGACAACTTCATCTACCTCATTGCCTCAAACAGAACGTATGATGAAGTACAGTATGTTTGCTGCAAAATCATCTTAATCTGGAAGAACAGCAGTAACGGTCATTTCTACTAGTACGTCAGGCGCATAGAGTTTAGATTCTACGCAGGTACGTGCTGGGGGATGACCTTCAGCAATCCATGCATCCCAAACCGCATTCATCGCGGCATAATCTTTCTCGATGTCTTTAAGAAAAATAAGCACTGACAAAATATGGGTTTTATCTGTTCCCGCTTCCGCTAGTAAACGATCGATATTATCTAAAGTCTGCTGTGTCTGAGCAGTTACATTTACACTGGTATCATCAGCTAATTGACCTGCTAAATGAACCAAATTTCCTGAAATTGCGACTTCGCAGTAACGAGAAGTGACATGCAAACGCTGCACAGACATAAGATTTACCTGAATGAATAACAATAGAAAAGATTGTACTTGATACGATTCTGATGCAGTGTAAATTTGTTTAAATTAGGCTGAAAAAGTTTCTATTTCCATTAATTTACATTGTTTGAAAATCAAAATAGAGCGGGATTGTGGGCAAATAATAATATTGCCTAGATTCAGAAATTGAATTTTGGCTTGTCGAAGTTGATTTAAACAGCTCGCAATAGAGCTCTGGTTGGGACACAGTTGTTTGAGTTGGCTCAAAGCTGAAGTGGTCGTGTGACACATAATCTTATTCCTTATCATCATTGTTAAAAATTGGGCAAAGATATGACTTTGCCCGATTCGTTTATATGTTTTGTTGTTCGGATTGATACCAATTGACGTGGCGTGTGATGTACATGACGCATGCAATTAAAATGAAAGACAAAATGGAGCCGAACAAGAAAGTTTTTCCGCTGGATTGTAGTAATAGATACATCATGCCGTATAAAGCACTGAGCAAAACACCGAAGAGTATGGCGGCTTTAAAACCTTGAACGACGAAGTATAAATACCAAGTAATCAAGCCAATACATGCAACTGCCGCAATCAGATAGGCAAGGGAAAAAGCGTAATATTCACTGATTGATAGTAATAAGACGAAGAACACGCCTTGCGCCATGGCAACCAAAGCATACTGAATAGGATGAATTTTGAGATTCTTCAAAACCTCGAATAAAAAGAAGCAACCAAAGGTAATAATGATCACCATAATGCCATATTTGATGGCACGATCAGTTTGGGTATAAATATTAACGGGTTCTAAAAATTGCGTTGAAATACCAGAAATGTTATTTGAAGATGTATTTGAAGTAGCATAAGCAGCTTCAACATCACTGATCAGATTGCTTTGAGTATTTAAAGCTTGGTAAAAACACTGACTATTTTCACAGGTTGAGAGACGATCTAAATTACGTTTACCTAAAGCAATATTTTTCCAGTCCGCTTCAAAAAGTTGTCTTTTGCTGAGTTTCTTAAACGGTAAACTTTGACCATCGTATTTCACATCACCCCAATTGCCTTTAGCTTGATATGCCATTTCGTAACTGGTTGGGATAAATGCAAATTCGCTTAAACCTTCTAGATCAAATTGCAGATTAAAGCTAAAACCTTGTTGGAGTTTTTGGATCAGTTCAGGATATTGCTTGCTGGTGATATGTAGTAGATCAAAGCCATGCTGTCCTTGGCTTTGTTCAGAAAAGTCAAATTTATAATTTTTTCCATCAATATTAAACGTTGGCTTTGTGTTTAGACCGCGAGCATCTTGGATAGGGAAAATGATTTCAGCTTGATCCCAAAGATAGTTGTGTTGAGGTTCAATCGTAGCGCCTTTAAATACGCCTTTTCCTTGCATGTGATTTTGATAACTAATCGCTTTATACATACTACGTTTGTAGGTATTGTCTGAAACTTTAAATTCAGCTGTCCAGTCTGTTGTTTCTGCACCTAAGGTAATAAATGCTGTTTGCGTGCAATCGTAAGTTTTCTTTTGTTCATCGGTACATGTAGTTTGAATTTGATAGGGAAGTTTTAAATAGGGTGCAATCACTTGTTGTGGGCGAATTTGTTCTTTAGCAATGTCCCGAATTACTTGTTGTTGATAGCTTTGGCGCTCATCTACTAAGTTGGAGATGAAAAAAAGACCAATATAAAAAATCAAAATCAGGAACAAAATCGCTCCTATTTTCAGATTAATAAAGTTTCTGCGCATGGTGGATTCCATTGTCATTGTGGTATGACAAGTATCTCGAATCGATATGCGTTCTAAATGAGTTGTAATTGAAGCTTATGTGAAGTTTCGATGAAGTATAATTTTTACCAGTACTCCTGATTTGTGTTGCTCTAAGAAGTCTAAATCATTTTCAGGGATATTTTGAATGGTGACGTGACCTTGATGCTGTTGGATAATCTGTTGCACGATACTCAGACCAATACCCGTGCTTCGTTGCTGATTATGCGGACGTGGTAATGAAAAGTAGGTTTCAAAGACACGATTTAAAGCGTATTCAGGGATGGCTTCACCCTCATTGAATAATAGAATTTCAATACCATCAGTGACAGTGACGGTATTTGCCCTCAGTTGAATTGCGAGAAGACCTTGTTCAGAGCAAAAGTCTCTTGCGTTATCTAAAAGATTATTGATTGCTTGCTTAAGCCAAAAGGGATCAGCATAGATTCCGCAATATTCAGGAATATTCGGCTCTACTTGAATTTGTTTAATTTGGAGAGCACTCTGTTGTTGTATCACGCAATCCCGAATTAATTTTGATAAATCAATATTTTGAAACTCTAAAGCATGCTGATTTTTTTCTAAGCGTGTGAGCAATAGCATGCGTTCGATTAAAGATTGTAAGCGATGACTTTGCTCAACAATATGTGCTGCAAATTGTTGTTGATCTTCTAATGGCAGATCATCTTGTAATAGTTCTGCACTGGCTTGAATTGCAGTGAGTGGGCTTTTTAACTCGTGGGTTAAAGTGTTTACATAATTCTCGACATAAGCTCGATCTTCGAGTTTCTCTCGCATTTCACTGAGCGCTTGAGTCACTTGGTTGAGCTCTTTTGCAGAATAGAAAAATGGAGCTTGATTGACGGGTGCTAGTGCTTGAGCATAGCGACGCACTTTATCAATGCTGTGTCTTAACCAATATGCCACCATGCTTGCGAGTAATAAACTCAGTGCGGCGATCCAAAGCGCTTGATGAATCAGTTGACGTTCTGCGCGAGCAATATACGGTTGTACGGATTGATTTGGTTTACCAATGCTTACTACACCAAGTAATTGTTGTTTGTAAATAATGGGTGCAGCAATATGCATCACGCTGCTGTTTCGATCATAAGGATTGGTTGCAGTAGAACGTGCGCCGTATTTGCCGCGTAAGGTCAGATAAACATCATTCCATTTGGAATAGTCTTGCCCGACGGCTTGACCTTCGGAGTCGTAGAAGACAATACCGTGCTGATCTGTAATATACAGTTGTTGGTTAATTTCATCTTTTTGATGCTGCCAAATTGTGGCATTGAGTTGGCGTGATAATGCTGCTTGAATTTTTTGATCAAATTCAGATGTACTGACTTTTTGTTGTGCCACATCTTCTGCAATCAGTTGGGCAATAATATTGGCATTCTCGGCGAGAGTATCTTCGACCACTTGACGTACATTTGGTTTAACCTGTTGATTCAACGTGTAGGCAATAAAGCTCAGGCTCAGCACAACCACTAAGCTAAAGAAAAACCAAATGCGGATAAAGATGGACATTGGTTAACCTAACTTCACTAAACTATACCCAAACCCTCGATGTGTTCGAATGGGATCATCATCAGGGGTAATTTGTTTAAGCTTTTGTCTTAAACTTTTAATATGGGTATCGACTGTACGTTCTAGGCTATGCTCAGGATGTTCCCAAATATGATCCATCAGTTGTTGTCGGCTAAAGACTTTTTCTGGATGCTGAATCAGTAAAAATAACAAACGATATTCATAGCGTGTCAGTTGCAGTATTTGCCCATGATATTGAATCTGTAGCGATTGTGGATTGCACGTCCATGTTGCAGATTGTAGGGGTATTTCTACTTTACTAATTGATGGTTGTGATGAGATATTTTGCGCCTGTATTTCCATTCTGCGCCAAATGGCTTTGATTCGTGCCACAATTTCTCGTGCACTAAAAGGCTTTGTACAATAATCATCTGCGCCGATTTCTAGACCGACAACCCGATCAATTTCATCATCACGTGCAGTGAGGAATAATAAAGGTGTTTGATATTTTTGGCGTAGCTGTTTGCAGACTTCAAAACCATTCTGATCAGGTAAACCAACATCTAAAATAATAAAATCAAAAGCTTGTTCTGAAAGATATTGTAGTGCTTGAGCCCCTGTATTTGCCCAACTTACGTTCCAGCCTTCGCGCTCAAGAGCATAACGTAGCGGAAGAATAATCGCAGCTTCATCTTCAACACAGAGAATTTGTTTTTGATTCATCATGATTAACTAATCAATATTTTCTAATTTTATTGGGTTAGTTTAGCGGAAGATGTGGTTGAGAAAAGTAGGAATACTCATTTTTATAATTATTTAATAAAGCAAAGGACACTTGAAGTGCCCTGTAATATTCGGATTTGATCGTCACGCCAACCACAGGAGCAAATGCTAAAAGCGAGGATTTCTTTAGCAAGAGCAAATGACAAGGATAATGTCACTGCGATGCTTAGAGTACTGAAAACCGCATAAAAAGCAAACATAAATTTGAACGAGAATTGTGCTTTTGCATAAAAAAGCAACGTTACCACAAGGAAAGTTGAGATTCTTCCTCATGCGTCTGTAGTTGGTAAACGCCTACACCGACTAAACGGAACTGAAAACTTTGATCAATATGCATTTCTTCGATTAATTGCAAAACCACTTGTTCTAAATCTTGCTGCGAGCGCAGAGGGAGTTTAAAACTCTTACTATGTTGCAAGGTTTGAAAGTTTTTGAGTTTGAGTTTGACGTTTACCCCACGAGCAGTGAGTTGTTTTCTTTGCAAACTGCACCAGACTTGTTCTGCTAAAGGCTGCCAAGCATGAGCACATTGATTCAATGTGTAGTCATCATCAAAGGTAATTTCTTTCGAGATTTGTTGGCGTTCACGTTCTGCTTTGACGGGACGATGATCAATGCCTTGTGCGTATAAATACAGCTGTTTACCGTATTTTCCGAAGTGATGGATGAGTACGTTCTCTTCTATTTTTTGTAGGTCGCCCAAGGTGTGTAAATTTAATTGATTTAATTTTTCATGCGTGACTTTGCCAACGCCAGGGATTTTATTCAGTGCTAAGTCTTGAATAAAATGTTGGATTTGATGGGGTTTGATTACAAACAATCCATTCGGTTTATTCCAATCGGATGCGATCTTAGCCAAAAACTTATTAGGTGCAACGCCTGCGGAGGCTGTTAGCCCTGTGACGGCAAAAATATCTGCGCGAATTTGAGTCGCAACTTCAGTAGCGCTCGGGATGTTTTTTAGATTCTCAGTGACATCCAAATAAGCCTCATCTAAAGATAATGGTTCGATGAGTGGTGTGTATTGCTGAAAAATTTGATGAATTTGTGCTGAAACCTCTCGATATTTCTCAAAATGAGGTTCAATCACCACCACTTGAGGACAAAGCTTTTTTGCTTGTCCCATCGACATCGCAGAACGTAGACCAAAAACACGAGCAGGGTAGGAGGCAGCGGCAATCACAGCACGTGGGTGGTGTGAGGAAATGACCACTGGTAAATCTTTAAGTTCAGGACGATCACGCAGCTCAACTGAGGCAAAAAAAGCATCCATATCGATATGAATGATTTTGCGTAACTCATTTGCCATCTTGAATGCCTTGCTGCTCAAGAAAGATACGCCACTGGCGTGGTGAATCCGCATACACATTTAAATCAACTGCTTTAGATATCCCATCAATTTTTCCAGTTTGGGTGTGTTGCCAAAATAGCCATTTACGTCCGTCTTTTAATTCAGGTTTAGCTTCGTAATCACGAACCCATAGCGGCGTATCGTTAAAGCTCCCCATCAAAACGATGTGATAAAAACTCTTAGAAATATAGAAAATAGGTTGTTTGCCATAATGTTGTTGTAATTGATCATGCATGACCTGAATTTCTTTGAGTAACTGTTCTTTGGTATAGGTATTAATACAATTACTGTCATATTCCAAATCAATCACAGGGGGAAGGGCATCTGCTTTTTTTGGAACAGTCGCGATAAAATTTTCAGCTTGAACTTTGCCATCACGACACAGGCGATAGAAATGATAAGCACCGACATGCAACCCCTGTTCGCGAGCTTTTAGCCAGTTGTCCTGAAACTTACGATCTTTAAAATCGCCACCTTCTGTGGCTTTGAGATAGACAAATTGATATTGCATCGGAGAGATTTTTTTCCAGTTAATCTCACCTTGATGATGTGAAACATCTAAACCGCGAATCGAATAATCTTGTGCAGAAGCTTTTTGTTGGTAGAACAAACCGAAATAACTGACGATACCTAACATGACGGCTAAACCGATACTGGTATAAGTCGGATAATGCTCAGAGAGTCGGTATTTCGCAGTTTTTTTCGCCATGTCGTCAGAAGTTATGCAAGGTCTAATAGAGAGTCGGATTTACAATACTGATCATGGATTGATTGTACTCGTTTTGCTTTGGGATGAACCATCTGACTACCAAATTGTTCCACAAATCTACACGATGCATAATCTTCAGACTGTCGTTCATATTTACGAACCCAGTTTTCTCTGTCTACCATGCGTTCGTTTGATATCGACCATATACCTTGTCTTAATCGCTCTACGCCTATTCGCCACGGTTTAGGACTGATTCGGGCACGGAAGCAATTTTGATTTTGGCACATCAGGTCATAATAGGGATCGGCATAGATTGCTTTGAAAAATGATTGAACTTGCTCCCCTCGAGGCTCAAAGATTTGATGCATAACCAAAATTCGATAACCATTCGGCGTGCGATAAACACGTAAGTGCCATGTTGGATAATGTGTTGAGAACGCTCTAATTTTCTCTAGAGCTTGTTTTTCAGGTGTGCCCTTAAGTTTTTGTTGGAATTTAAATACCGATTTTGCAATCAGGCTCGTAACTAGAAGCGAAAGGACAAATCCAATACCAAAGATAAACCAAGAAGAAAAATAAAATGCACCTAAACCGCTGCAAGCCAGTAATACAAAGAAAATGATGAAGTACAAACTAGAATGAGGTTGGGTCATAAAATCAATATCAGCAAATAAGACATCAGGTGTGTTTAGACATAATGCACCATAGCTATTACGCGTAATAATCACATCATCGTACTGGCTGATGATTTCCTCTCGAATAGGTAAGCCCTCTGCACCGTTATAAGCAACTTTATGATCGATACGCCGAACCTTTTTATCTATTTTAAGTTGTTCAAGCGCCTCAAAGACTCGTTGCTCGGCATGCTGCTGAGCCGATTCGATATTTTCATCTGACCAACCAAAGCGTTTAATCGTATATTGGCGACCTTCAAATTTCGTTTTGGTTTTTGCTTCAGCCCAATATTTAGGGATGATCATCTCTAGATCCTTCTTATTTTTGATATTTTATTACTTAATTAATCTGTTGTTTCTTTGGGAATTTGCCAAAAAATCCAAGCAGTAATGATATTGATACATCCTAAAGAGATGAGTGTGGCATGGAAAGCTGTAGT
The DNA here is from genome assembly GCF_027854795.1 of Acinetobacter sp. AOR34_HL. NCBI lineage: Bacteria > Pseudomonadati > Pseudomonadota > Gammaproteobacteria > Moraxellales > Moraxellaceae > Acinetobacter > Acinetobacter sp. AOR34_HL. Next base: position 19,977 of record NZ_JAKTID010000003.1, read on the forward strand.
TATCGATGATGCTGGAAAATGTTGACCATATACATTGATCAATGTGCCTGCTAAAGCAACCCCGATACTCATTGAGAGCATCATAATCATTGATAAGAAGCTATTTCCACTACTCGCATCATGCTGTGGTAAATCTTTAAGGGTGAGCGTATTCATGCCAACAAACTGCAGTGAGTTGAGCGTCCCAAAGATAAATAAATGTAATATTTTTAGCCATAGAGGCGTATCAGCGGTCATTAATGCAAAACTGGCAATACATAGACCCACCAATACGGTATTGGTGAGCAGAAAGCGACGATAACCCACTCGTTGAATGATCGGTCGAATAATCGGTTTGGAAAATAATGAACCTAGTACCATCGGGATCATCATTAAACCTGTGATAAAAGGTTCGAAGCCAAAAGCCACTTGCAGCATCAACGGTAAAATAAAGGGAATCGCATTACTGCCTAGACGAGCAAAGAAATTTCCTAGTACCCCAATTGAAAAAATCTTATAGCGAAATAAACGTCCATGAAACAAAGCATTTTGATGGCTATGTGCATGATAAGCATACGCAACTGTTGCAATCGTACCTGCAACTAATAAGGAAATACTGACTAAACCTGAATATTGAGGTGCAGCAATATTTTCAATGCCTAAAGACAATCCGACCATTGCGATCATGAGCAAGATAAAACCACTTAGATCAAAGGCTTTTACGCTAGGTTCTTTTTGGTTAGGCATGACTTTGAAGGTCATGATCATTCCTAAGACTCCCATCGGGATATTAATCAGGAAAATCCAGTGCCATGTGGTGACTTCGACGAGCCATCCGCCCAATGTCGGTCCCATGAGTGGACCAATTAAACCAGCCAAACTCATTAGGCTCATAGCAGAGAGAAACTGAGAGCGAGGAATGAGTTTAAGCAATGCCAAACGACCAACAGGCATGAGCAATGCGCCGCCAATCCCTTGAATGACACGAAAGAATAGCAACTGATCGAGATTTTGAGATAAGCCACAACCTAGCGATGCTAAGCTGAAAATTACCATCGAACTGAGATAAATATTGCGAATACCAAAGCGATCAGCAAGCCAACCGCTTAACGGGATACAGGCTGCGACGGATAAAACATAAGCGACAATGACTCCATGCATTTGTAATGGGTCTTCATTGAGCTGAACTGCCATAGCAGGAATCGCCGTGTTGACGATCGTGGTGTCTAAGGCTTGCATAAAGAAGCCTATCGAAACCAATAATACCAACAAGCGAAATTCAGGTTGTACAGCTTGATGAGTCGTCGTTGTCATATATTTTAAGGTGCTAAAACTCTATTCAAGTTTAATGCAAAAGAGCCTGAAAGAAAGACAATAATTGTCAAAGAGACGTCATCGAAATGACATCAAAATGTCATCGAATTTGAATCTCAGAACACTAGATTGATCCTACATAATAAATCGTATGGAAATTGATCATGAAGTTTAAGATTTCAGTTTTATTGACAGCTTTACTGTCTGTGGGATTACTGGCATGTAACGATAATAATGACAACAACAATAAATCAGAACAAATTGAACCTACCCCTGAAACCATTAAATTAAGTGTATTAGGACACTATAAAACCAATATTTTTGCTGAAAGTGCAGCAGAAATTCCTGCTTATGATGCGGCAAGCAAACGGTTATTTGTCGTGAATGCACAAAAAGGTTTGGTAGATGTACTAGATGCATCTAAGCCTGAACAACCTGTTCATATTGCAGAACTCTCTGCACGTGATTATTTAGCTGACTCAGAAGTGAATAGTGTTGCAGTGCAAAATGGCATCGTGGCGATTGCAGTCCAAGCAAAAAATAAAACCGATGCAGGTCTCGTGGTTTTCTTTAATGCCAAAGATTTGAGTTTTATGAGTAAAGTGGCTGTAGGTTCATTGCCTGACATGCTGACCTTTAGTCCAAATGGCAAAACTGTTTTAGTGGCAAATGAAGCTGAGCCAAATGATGATTATTCGATTGATCCTGAAGGTTCGGTCAGTATTATTGATATTCAAGATATCAAACAACCTAAAGCGAGTATTGCTGATTTTAGAGCTTGGAATAGCCAAAAGGCAGATCTCATGGCAAAAGGTGTGCGTATTTTTGGACCAAATGCTACGGTTGCTCAAGACTTAGAACCAGAATACATCACCATTTCAGGTGACAGCAAAACGGCATGGGTGACATTACAAGAAAATAATGCGATTGCACGAATTGATATTGCTCAGCAGAAAGTTACCGATATTTATCCATTGGGCTATAAAGATCATGGCGTAATGGGTAATGAACTGGATGTCAGTGATAGAGACAGCAAGATAGATATCAAAACTTGGACTGGTTTAGTGGGTATGTATCAGCCAGACTCGATTGCGAATTATCAAGTGAATGGACAAACCTATTTGGTCACAGCCAATGAAGGGGATAGCCGTGAATGGTTAAAAGATGAAGATGCTTATTTTGCGGGTAACTTAGCCCAAGGTTATGTTGAAAATATTCGTATGAAGCATTTATTTAACAGTAAAGGTTTCAATGCGGAAGGTGATTATCCTGCCCATTTACAAAAGATCGCAAATGGTGTGAAAGGAGCTAAACTTAATCCTGTTACATTTGGCTATTGTGGCGCGACAGCAACCGAAGCAGGAGATTGTCGTAAAGATGGTAATTTAGGCCGTTTAAATATCGCATGGAATATGGGATATCAAACTAATGCGGATGGATCACCAAAGCTAGATGCAAATGGACGATTAATTTACGATAAATTGTATGCCTATGGCGCACGTTCATTTAGTATTTGGAATACCCAAGGACAGCTGGTATGGGATTCAGGAAGTGAGTTTGAGAAGAAAGTTGCTGAACTGTTTCCAACTTATTTTAATAGCGATCATGAAGCCGTTAGTTTAGATGATCGTAGTGATAATAAAGGTCCTGAACCTGAAGGTATTACACTGGGCACGATTGGTGCGAAGACCTTTGCATTTATTGGTTTAGAGCGAATGAGTGGCGTGATGGTATATGACATTACTACACCAATGCAGCCTAAATTTGTTGAATATTTCACGACTCGTAATTTTGTGGAAACGGATAGTGCCAAGCAAGGTGATTTAGGGCCAGAAGGTTTGATCTTTATCGCTGCCAAAGACTCACCAAACGGCAAGCCCTTATTGGTTGTCGGAAATGAAGTGAGTGGCTCTACTGCAATTTATCAAGTGAATGTTCAGTAACAAGTTATAAAAAAGCGGATCAATAGATCCGCTTTTTTGATCAAAATACATCAAACTTCAATATGGGTCGGTGCATCCAAATTTTTAATTACATTAGAAATTTGTTCAGTAGTTTCACAAATAATCACTTTGGCACGATGTTGAGGGGGAAGAAATCCTTCTTCTACTGCATAATCAAGTTGGGCAATCAGTGCATCATAGAAACGATTGACGTTATAAATAATCATTGGTTTTTGATGTTGATTGAGTTGTCCCCAAGTCGCAATTTCTAGAATTTCTTCAAAAGTTCCCAAGCCACCTGGTAGAGCAATAAAGGCACTAGCACGCTCAGCCATTAACGCTTTACGTTCATGCATGGTCTCTACGACGTGTAACTCGGTGAGTTTACTGTGAGCAATTTCATAATCCAGCATGAACTCAGGAATTACGCCAACGACTTCGCCACCATGTTCTAAAACCGTATCTGCGACTTGTCCCATTAGACCAATACTGGCACCGCCATATACGATGCCAAAGCCTTGATCAGCGACATGCTGTGCGAGTTCAATCGCTTTATCGCGGTAGATTGGTTTATTACCTGTACGTGAACCACAATATAGCGCAATTAAAGCTTGAGTTGTTTTTGGGAGAGGTGTTGTTCTTTTCTCAGTCATTCTTAGTACACTATTCATTTCGTTTACTTTTCACCTTATCATTTTCATTGTAGTTGTCTAGGCTAAATCACTTTTATGACAGTTTTATGCACATTTTACATACAATCTCTTTTGGCAATACTTAGAAAGAATTTGTAAGAAACATCCACATAAAAAAGGTGAATTTCACTACGATCTTGCCTATACTGAAAATCCTTTTATTAATTTATGTACCTCTATGAGTAGTGGTTGTTGTCGCTCCGCTTTGTTTTTATTTCCTAAGAAAAATGTTTTGGCTGCTAATGCTGGCCTTTTAAAATTTAAACTCCAATACCTTGCTGCCAATTTTGCAGAGGAGTCTCGTCAATGATCTTCGAATGGATGTCTGACCCTTCTGCATGGGTTGGTTTGGCGACTCTAGTCGTATTGGAAATCGTATTAGGTATTGATAACCTTGTTTTTATTGCGATTTTGGCGGAAAAATTACCGCCAGAACAACGTGCTGCTGCTCGTAGAATTGGTTTAATTCTCGCATTATTAATGCGTTTGGTTTTGTTGGCATCCATCGCTTGGGTGGTCACTTTAACCCAGCCGCTTTTCCATGTGTTCGATCATCCTTTCTCAGGGCGAGATTTGATTCTGTTGTTCGGTGGTGTGTTCTTATTGTTTAAAGGAACAATGGAATTACATGAGCGAATTGAAGGTAAGCAGACCTTAAAAGAAGAAAATCCAGTTCATGCGGCATTCTGGATGGTGGTTGTACAGATCGTTGTACTTGATGCGGTATTCTCACTTGATAGTGTGATCACCGCTGTGGGTATGGTGAAAGACCTTTCAGTGATGATGATCGCGGTGACTATTGCGATTGGTATTATGTTGTTGGCAGCACGTCCTTTGATGGAGTTCGTCAACAAACACCCAACCGTTGTGATTCTGTGTCTTGGTTTCTTGATGATGATTGGTTTCTCCTTAGTCGTTGAAGGCTTTGGTTTCCATATTCCGAAAGGCTATTTATACGCAGCGATCGGATTCTCTGTTTTGGTTGAAATGGTCAACCAAACTATGCGTCGTAACCAAGAAAAACTTGTGACAACGACTGACTTGCGCTATCGCACTGCTTCAGCAGTGTTGCGTATGTTGGGCGGCAAAAATGATGGTCAAAACAAAGAAGCGGAAGATGTTTTAGCAACTCAAGCTTATGCCAAAGAAGTCTTTGACGAAGATAATGGTGTGTACCATAGCGTACTTGTACAAGGTGTACTGGGATTGTCGGAACGACCTGTTAAATCGGTCATGACACCTCGTCCAGAGTTAGAGTGGTTAGATTTAGATTCTGATCCTGAAGAGTTAAAACAGCGCTTAATGGCAATGATCCACTCACGTTTAATTATTGCGCGTGGTGAGCTGGATAATATTGAAGGTATTGTTCTGACTCATAAAGTATTAAATGAATATATTGAAACAGGCTCAATTGATTTCACAAAACATATTAGAGAACCTTTGATTGTTCATGAAAATGCGCAAGTGTTGATGGTGATGGAGCAATTACGTCAAGCACCTTTGCAAATGGCGATTGTACTCAATGAATATGGTTCAATTGAGGGTATTGCGACTCCTATTGATGTGCTTGAAGCAATTGCTGGTGAGTTCCCTGATGAGGATGAACTCGAAGCTGCGGCGGCAAGCTTAGAAGACGGTTCGATGTTGTTAGAAGGATCGACCGATATTCGCCATGTGTCATTGTTACTCGGTAAGGACTTAGTTGATGAAAGTGAAGAATATTCAACTTTGTCGGGTTATATTCTTTTCCATTTAGGACGTTTGCCTGAAAATGGTGAAATGATCGAAGCCGATGGTCATCGCTTTGAGGTGGTGACGATGGATGGGCACAAGATTGAAAAAGTGCGCATCATTGCAAAAGACAAAACATCTGAAAAGTAATTCGATTTGTTGAGTTGCATTAAGTCCCTGAGCTAAATCTAATATGTAGAGCAATCACATTATGGTTTTCTCAGGGTTTTTATTTTTGAGAATGAAAAATGACTGTGTTAGAGAATTGCCCTTGCGGACAAGGTTTATACATAAATTGTTGTCAGCCTTTGCATCTAAAACAACAATTTGCTGAACATGCAGAGCAGTTGATGCGTTCACGCTATAGCGCATTTGCCTTGCAAGAAATAGATTATATTGTTGAAACGACTGCTTTAGGTCAACAGTCTATGCTTGATCGTGTGGCAATTGCAGATTGGAGTCAGTCCAATCAATGGTTGAAATTAGAAGTGTTACAACACCAGCCTAAACTTGATAAAACCCATGCCTTAGTCGAGTTTAAAGCCCATTATTGTGATCAAAATCAGGATGCAAAACAGCAGCATATACATCATGAAATTTCACATTTTGTTTTACATCAGCAGCGTTGGTATTTTCTTGATCCAACCTTGAATATGCAAGTCACCATGAAACAACCGTGTATTTGTGGTTCGGGGAAAAAATTTAAACAATGTTGTGCACAATTCATCTAAGTTTGTCTTAAAATAGCGCACACTTTTATGCCTGATTGAAGGATGTAGGCAGATGTTGCTCACCGTTATTTACATTATTGCCATTACTGCGGAAGCAATGACAGGAGCTCTGTCAGCGGGACGTCGTAGTATGGACTGGTTCGGTGTGACACTGATTGCCTGTGTGACAGCTTTGGGTGGTGGTTCAGTTCGAGATGTGTTGTTAGGGCATTATCCTTTAACTTGGGTGAAGCATCCTGAGTATTTGGTACTGACGTGTTGTGCTGCATTTGTCACGATTATTATTGCCAAATGGATGAAGCATTTACGCAGTATCTTCTTAGTACTTGATGCTTTAGGTTTAATTGGTTTTACCATTATTGGTTGCCAAATTGCGTTGTCGATGGGGCACGGTTTTGTCGTCTCAGCCGTTGCAGGAGTTTTGACAGGAGTATCAGGTGGTATTCTGCGTGATATTCTGTGTAATGACGTGCCTTTAGTTTTCCGCCGTGAGCTATATGCCAGTATCTCTTTTGTTGCTGTGATCTGTTATTGGATCTGCTTAGAGGTCGGTTTGCCACATGATTTGACCGTTATTTTCACTTTGGTTTTTGGTTTTACTTTACGTTTGATCGCGATTTATTTTGGCTTAGAAATGCCGAAATTTATTTATAAAGAAGATGATGCAGAATCTGCTTCGTCTACAGATGAGCATTGATTGACTAGCTGTATATGCGATGCTTTGAGATAAATTAAAATGAATGATATCAAGTTTGATAAGAAAGATTTTTATAAAAGTAACAAGCTTTTTCTTATCTTGGTGATTGTATATTTTCTGGCACAGTATAAGTTTCAGTTAGATGTTTTAAACATTCTGCATGATCTCCTTTTATTCGGAGTGACTGTCGGATTGTTCAAATTACTAAGAAATACTCAACAAGATCAACTGAATTATCTTATTCCGAATATTATGTTTATTTGTCTCATAATTTTTCAGATTGTATTTAAGAAATAACATCTCTTGTAAGACAGCATTTGACGTTTAAACAACAACAAGGGCTTGTCACAACGCTTTCATCCACATAGCATACAAAGCATTGACGATAACAATGATTTTGGATGACTTGCTGAAATGACCAGCCTTGCACATCATGCAACCGAAAACCGTTCCGTAGCTGAATTCACAGAACAAGCTTATTTAAACTATGCCATGTACGTGATCATGGATCGTGCATTGCCACATATCAGTGATGGTTTAAAACCTGTACAGCGCCGTATCGTATATGCGATGAGTGAGTTAGGTTTAAAATCAACAGGTAAGCCAAAGAAATCTGCTCGTACAGTTGGTGATGTACTGGGTAAATACCATCCACATGGTGACTCAGCATGTTATGAAGCCATGGTGTTGATGGCTCAGCCGTTCAGTTATCGTTACCCATTGATCGAAGGTCAAGGCAACTGGGGTTCACCAGACGATCCTAAATCCTTCGCTGCGATGCGATATACCGAAGCTAAACTGTCCGCTTATAGTGAATTATTGCTGAGTGAACTAGGACAGGGCACCAGCGAATGGCAAGATAACTTTGATGGTTCGATGAAAGAACCAATTACTTTACCTGCACGTATTCCCAATATTTTGCTGAATGGCACCACAGGAATTGCGGTGGGGATGGCGACTGACATTCCGCCTCATAACTTACGTGAAGTGGTAAAAGGTACGATTGCATTGATTCGCAATCCTGAAACCACAGATGAAAAATTAGCAGAATACATCCCTGCACCAGATTTACCGACTAAAGCAGAAATTATTACCCCACCTGAAGAATTATTAAAAATTCAAACCACAGGTCGTGGTAGTTATCGTATGCGTGCGGTATATACCATTGATAAAAATGAAATCGTAATTACTGAACTACCGTATCAAGTTTCAGGTTCCAAAGTGATTACTCAAATCGCTGATCAAATGATCGCTAAGAAATTGCCTTTGGTCAGTGATGTACGAGATGAATCGGATCATCAAAACCCAACACGTTTGGTGATTGTACTGCGCTCTAACCGTGTCGATGCAGAAACGGTAATGAGTCACTTATTTGCTACGACGGATTTGGAATCTAGCTATCGCGTCAATCTAAATATGATTGGCGCGGATGGTCGTCCGCAAGTTAAATCGATTCGCCGTATTTTGTTGGAATGGATTGAAATTCGTAAGCAAACGGTGACACGTCGTCTTCAATACCATTTAAATAAAATCGAAAAACGACTGCATATCTTGGCAGGTCTTTTAATTGCTTATCTCGATATTGATACTGTGATTCGAATTATTCGTGAGGAAGATCAACCAAAACCAGTGTTGATGCAGCACTTTGGGATTGATGACATTCAAGCGGAAGCCATTTTAGAGTTAAAGCTTCGTCACCTTGCCAAGCTTGAAGAAATGGAAATTCGTCGTGAGCAGGAAGAGTTAGAAGCGAAAGCTGCGATTATTCGTGAGCAATTGGCAAACCCAGAATCATTGAAGAATTTAATCATAAATGAATTAAAAGAAGATGCTAAAAAGTTCGGTGATGATCGCCGTTCACCTATCGTTACTCGTGCTGATGCTGTACAAATTAAAGAGCAGGACTTAATGCCTGCGGAAACGGTGACGGTTGTTTTATCCGAAGCAGGTTGGGTGAGAGCTGCCAAAGGCGGTGATGTCGATGCTGCGAACTTAAACTATCGTGCTGGCGATCAATATCTCAGCCATGCAGTTGGAAAGACCAATCAGCGGGTGTATTTCTTGGATGAAACAGGTCGAAGCTATGCTTTACCGATCAGTAGTTTGCCATCGGCACGTGGATTGGGTGAGCCTTTAAGTTCTAAACTTGCACCAGCCAGCGGTGTGTCATTTATTCAAGTCTTTATTGAAGATGATGCGAGTGAATTGCTTGCCGTGAGTTCAAATGGTTACGGCTTCAAAACACAAGCAGCTCAACTTGATACCAATGCTAAGGCAGGTAAATCCTTCTTGACTGTGGCAGATAAAGCGACGGCATTACCATTGTTGCCAATTCAGCAAGCGACACATGTTGCAATCTTAAGTTCTGCGGGTAGGTTACTTATCGTTGATTTGACTGAGTTACCTGTGCTGAATAAAGGTAAAGGTAACAAGTTGATACAACTTGATGAAAAAGAGCAAATTTTATCCATGACAACCTTGAATTTAGATGAAATAATCCAAGTCGCTGCAGGACAACAACATCTAAAACTGAAAGGGGATGATCTCCAAAAATATATAGGAAAAAGAGCAACAAAGGGGCAACTTTTACCACGGGGATATCAAAAAGCAAATAGACTCCTCATTCAGAGATAAGGCTAGTATTCTGCGACACAAATAAGTTATATATGAAATATATTCATCTTGTGTGAATAGATTGACAAGGCAATTCAAAAAGTTAAAAAAAATGTTTTGCCATGGAAAGTAACGTTGTTACATTTTAAGGATTACACTCGGAGATAATGGCATTATGGAAAAGATTTGGTTTGCTGAATACCAAAAGACAGGAATTCCAGAAACAGTTGCACTGCCTGCTGAAAACACCTCACTTGTTGATATTTTTGAACGCAATTTCCAAAAATTTGGTTCACGTGATGCCTTTATCTTCATGGATAAAGTTTTAACGTATAATGAATTAGAAGTCGCTAGTCGTAAATTCGCAACATATTTACAAAGCCTGGGTTTGGCAAAAGGATCACGCGTTGCGGTGATGATGCCTAACGTATTCCAATACCCAGTGGTTGCTTTAGGTGTATTCCGTGCAGGCTTAGTACTGGTAAATGTGAATCCACTTTACACAGCACGCGAACTTGAGCATCAATTAAATGACTCAGGCGCGGAAGCTCTTGTGATCATTGAAAACTTTGCAAGTGTATACCAAAGCATTATTGGTAAAACGCCTGTGAAGCATGTTGTGGTAGCAACTGTTGGCGATATGTTGGGGACCTTAAAAGGTACGATCGTTAACTTCGTTTTACGTAAAGTGCGTAAGCAAATTCCTGCTTGGAACATTCCAGGTCATGTGAAGTTTAATACTGCATTAAACAAAGTAAGCCCAAGCAATTATAAACGTCCAAGCATAACCTTGAGTGACACTGCTGTACTTCAGTACACAGGTGGTACAACAGGTGTTTCAAAAGGTGCTGAATTAACTCATCGCAACCTTGTATCAAACTTATTGCAGTGTGACGGAATTTTCTCAAGTAAATTCGGTACGGGTGATGGTGCTAAAGATGACCGTATCGTATGTGCTTTACCGCTTTATCACATCTTTGCATTCATGGTGTGTGCACTTTACGGTATGTACAAAGGTCAAGCGAATATCTTGATTCCTAACCCACGTGACTTACCAGCTGTTGTTGGTGAATTACGCAAATACAAACCTTCATTCTTCCCAGCAGTAAATACATTATTTAATGCTTTAGTGAACAATGAAGAGTTTAAACAACTTGACCATAGCAATCTTAAGATGGCAATGGGTGGTGGTATGGCTGTATTGCCTTCAACTGCTGCTGCTTGGAAGAAAGTAACAGGTACGATCATTATCGAAGGTTATGGTTTATCTGAAACTTCACCAGTTGCAACTGCAAACCCACCAACAACAACTGAGTTTAGTGGCACAATCGGTATTCCATTGCCATTAACAGAAGTTGTATTGCTTGATGATGATGGTAACGAAGTAGCACAAGGCGAACAGGGTGAGATTTCAATCCGTGGTCCTCAAGTCATGAAAGGTTATTGGAACCGTCCTGACGAAACTGAAAAAGTGATGACTAAAGATGGTTTCTTCCGTACTGGTGACGTCGGTATCATGGATACACGTGGTTACTTCAAGATTGTAGACCGTAAGAAAGATATGATCTTGGTTTCTGGCTTTAACGTTTATCCAAGTGAAATCGAAGAAGTTATTGCAAAACATCCTAAAGTATTGGAAGTTGCTGCGATTGGTGTGCCTGATGAAAAATCAGGTGAAGTGCCAAAACTATTCATCGTGAAAAAAGATCAGTCATTAACAACTGAAGACATCTTAGCTTATGCAAAACAAAACTTAACAGGTTACAAATGCCCTCGTTATGTTGAGTTTATGGATGACTTACCAAAATCAAACGTAGGTAAAATCTTACGTAAAGATTTACGTAAACCTGCTTAAGCAACCAACCTTTCACTGCTATAACCAGCTCACCCTTAAAAAAGGGGGAGCTAGAAAAACGCCGCAATCGCGGCGTTTTTTATTTGAGTTTATTTAGAGTTATTCGACTTCATTAACCAGCGATCAATATACGGTCGACCGATGCCTACAATCCCGACAAATACAACCATTGTGACAAGTTGAAAACGTAGACGAGTAGGATCAATCCCATTAAAACTAAAATAATTATCTGCTACGGCGTAAGCAACAATAATACTCAACCAATGCCAAAGCGTTAAACGCTTAATCCCAACAGCATAGAAGGCAATCGTCAGTATAACAAAGGTCCCTAGAGTTGATTGCCAGTTCAAGTTTGCACAAATTACGCTAAGCAAAAATGCCATGATTGGCAGCACGACTTTCAATACACGATCTACGAGGACTTGATGTTGTCGTTGCTGTGCAAGTACTTCAAACATTTCTTTTTGATCTGGATGTTGCATAGTCTAACCCTAGAAAACTAAAAATGAGTTACAAGTGGATGGCATATAAACTTGAGAGATTTGTCGAATATACACAAATGAAAATTAAATAAATTTTAGGTTATGATAGCATGATCAAAAGAATTTCAAGTGACGGATGTGAGCATGCAAGGTATTGGCGGCATTATATTGATTATTATCGTCGCGTGTCTGTTGCCCTATGTTTTCACCTTGATTGCAAAATCGAAGGGTGGTTTTCAAGCAAAAGATAATCAGAATCCGCGTGAATTTCTAGCTAAAACGACAGGTTTGGCCGCACGTGCCAATGCTGTACAGCAAAATAGTTTTGAAAGCTTACCTTTGTTTATTGCGGCTATATTAATGGCTGAATATATGGTGGTACCTGAGAAATTTATTATGACTTTAGGTTGGGCTTATATCGTTTGTCGCGTGATTTACGGTATTTGTTATCTAGCGAATTTAGCGACTTTGCGTTCGATCATTTGGTTTTTTTCGCTACTTTGTCCGATTCTCCTTTTTGTGATTACTGTCAAAATGACTTAAGGTGAATAAAATAGAAAATTCTCTAGCTAGTGGTTTTCTAGCATCATTTTCATTGTATTCACGTTATAATCTCTCGGATTTACATCTAAGTTCACCAATATAAACGAGTGTTGATATGAGTTATAGCAATATTCCTGCGGGTAAAGACGCACCAAACGACATTTATGTCATCATTGAAATTCCTGCAAATGCAGCACCTATCAAATACGAAATCGATAAAGATTCGGATGCGTTATTTGTAGATCGTTTTATGGGTACAGCAATGTTCTACCCTGCGAACTACGGTTATGTGCCAAATACATTATCTGAAGATGGTGACCCATTAGACGTTCTTGTTGTAACGCCACATCCTGTTGCTGCTGGTTCTGTGATTCGTTGCCGTCCAGTTGGTAAATTAAATATGGAAGATGATGGTGGTATCGATGCGAAACTTATCGCGGTTCCACACGAAAAGTTATCTCCACTATACAAAGATGTTAAAGAATATACGGATCTTCCGCCATTATTGATTAGCCAAGTTGAGCATTTCTTTGCACATTACAAAGATTTAGAGCCAGGCAAATGGGTAAAAATTAGCGGTTGGGAAAATGCTGATGTTGCTAAAGCTGAAGTGCTTAAAGCGATCGAAGCTGCTAAAAAATAATCGTTTTTAATACATCCTCAACGTTTGCATGCAAATGTTGGGGATATAAAAAACCTCCATTCAATTGAATGGAGGTTTTTTTATGACTTAAATAAAGCTGTGAATTAGAACAGTTTCACAGGAATATCAAGGAACAAACGCCATTCATTGGTTGAGCCAATGACATTGCTGACATATTGACCAGAAACATTATTATAGGTATCACTTGAACGTAAGTAAGAATAGCGAACACGTAGGCTTGCATCTTTCAATGCACCTGTTTGAACTGTATATTTGACTTGGTTAAAGAACTCATGTTCTTCGGCTTGGTCAATGATTTTTGAGCGATCTGTTATTTTAGCGATATCAATATCCCAACCATAAACAAATGCAGTTGTCCAGTTTAGACCAGGTAAACCGTGATTTTTGAAGTTGTAGTTATATTGTAGCCCGACAGATTTTTCATCATTACCATTAAAGTCACCTAAATAGGAATTAGGGACATAGATACTTTGTAAACCATCAGCATTATAGCCATAGTCATATCCAGTATTACCTGTGTTATCTTGATAAGAAAGCATGACATTATGTACATCTTTGCCATAGCCCACTGAAACAGCCCAAATCGAGTTTTTACGGTTTGCTAGATCATCTGTGGTATGTGAATCAGTGAGTGCATCTTTATCCCATTTTGTATGATAACCCATGGCATCAAGTGTTAAGGTACTCTTGTCTTTTAAGCTTTGGGTAAAGTTTACATTAGCATAATGACGTTCTAACTTATCTTGAACATCTAAGCCATAATACGATGAATTGAGTTGATCATTAAATTTATATTTAGCACCCCAAACTACTGCACGATCAAGCCCTTGACCTGTCACATCTTTATCGGTACTAATTTGGTTTGACATTTGGTTTTTTGTGAATTTACCTGCAACCACATTTAGATTTGGAATTTCATTACTTTCAATGAAAACGCCTGTGTAATACTCAGGCACTAAACGGGCTTGATTACTTGCCATGACAGGAAGTGTTGACACCTGTGTACCATAAGTCACGGTTGTGTTGGAAATACGTGCTTTCACATTGGCACCACCACGAGCCCAATGATCATAAGCAAATCCACGATCATCTACAGGAATCATTTGATTACCCGTATTATTATTCGCACCAAGCTTGAAAGATGCATCACCTACTAGGCCAACACCAAAGCCAACAACACCCTTTGTAAAGCCTGATTGAAGATCAAAAATGGCAGTTTGCGCTGTTGAGCTTGTATCATTTGTTAAACCGTCTTTTTTATCACGATTTAAAAAGCCTGTGCGGAACAATACTGAACCATTTGCATCCTCAACAAAACCTTTAGCTTCGCTTTGTTCGCTTGCATATGTTGAGGAGATCAATGCGGCATTAATCAAAACCGCTAATGTTAGTTTCTTTGCCTTTGGCATAGGTAGCCTCATAATAAATAAGATCAATTTCGATCAAAATCGAAATTTTGACCAATTGTATAAGTTATACATAAAAAAGATAGATTTTTATTAAATTATTTTAATCATTTTTACACAAAATTCAGCTAACATTTTATGATTTAATTATCGTTTAAAATTAAATTATATTTAAATTAATATATTGATTTTTATTAATATATTGTTTTATTTTAATCGTAAAATATATTGATTATTTTTTAGCTTAATGCATTAAAAATACGTGATTTGTTTCTGTTTTTTCTCTTTTATTTTAATGATTTATTTTTTCTTCGATCAAAAGCTATTCGACTGATTTGCAAAAAATTACATCCCGACGAATGACATTTTTCGCTGTACAAAAACGCACCATTATTTTCAGGCAGATTTAAGTTTTATCTGTGCACTTTTAGGGGGCGATTCACGCTATATCAACATATTTGATTGTTATTTAAGGAGAACAGCACTTTTTATTAAATTGAATTGCATTATTTTTGTGCATTTTTTAGGCGCAACAATGGTAGTGCTTTTTAATAGTTCAGAAAAATGAACCTTATTAAAGAAAAAATAATATTTCAGCACAGCCAAATGGCGTCGATAGCACTCTTATTGAACAGAAGCTAGATTTAGCAAGCATTTCTAAAAGTTGGCACAGCAATTGCTAATTACAAAATGATGCAACTTAAAACATAAATCAGTCGAATATCCATCATGGGGGAGATCAATATGATGAAATTTGCATGTAAAGCGATCGCGTTGAGTATTTTTGCTGTGACTTCGACTTTTACTATGGCCGAAGAAACAAATACTTTATCTCAGTATGGCCTTAGCTTTTCTGGTAATGCTGCTTTAACTACAGACTACCGTTATCGTGGTATGACACAAACTCAAAGTGATCCAGCATTACAAGGTGGTTTTGCTTTATCTCATTCTTCTGGTTTGTATGCAGGGGTATGGGGTTCAAATGTAAATTTTGGTTCTGCTGATCCACATTTGGAGTTAGACCCATATGTAGGTTATGCAACTGAATTACCATTTGCTGGTAAGCCAAAATTAGATGTTGGTTTATGGTATTACGGTTATCCAAGTGCTTCAGATTTTAACTGGCTTGAGTTATACGCTAAATTAGGATTCAGCAGTGTTATTGCTTCTGGTGACAGTCTTTTAGCTGCTGTTAACTACACCAACGACTTCTTTGGTTTAGAAGAAGATGCGTGGTATTTAAACGCAACTTATACTGTTCCTTTCGCTGATACTGGTTTTGGTGGTGTAGCTAGCGTTGGTTATACTAAAGCTGATGATTACGACTTTAGTGACAACGGTAGTGAAGACGATAACTATGTCGATTGGAAAGTTGGTGTAACTTATAGCGTGAAATCAGTACCTGGTTTGTCAGCTGAACTAGCTGCTGTAGGAACAAACATTGATGCAAATGCTCAACCATATAAACGTGGTGTTGAAACAGGCGCAGTATTTACATTAAACAAAACATTCTAATCATGTAATTGATTGATGCTTTGAAAGCCAGCAATTTGCTGGCTTTTTTATCTTTAGTCATTTTATTTTTAATTAATTTGTTTGTTTGAAATTGAGTTAAGCATTATGCACATCATTGCGCCAGAATGAACGCTTTTTGCTCCAGTTTGGTTAGGTATTCGATCATTAATTTTGCAACTTAATCACTCTTAAAAATAACAATGCTGTTTTGCATATAAATAATTGTTTTATAATAATTTATTTAATTTTGTATCGTTATTGATAATGGCATGGCATTTGCAAAATATCTATTGATTCACTTTAAGACCTAAATCATTCAAATGTAAATAAAAAGGGGCAATCAATATGATGAAGTTTGCAGTTCAAGCTGTTGCTTTAGGGGTCGCTACATTCGCTTCGACACTCACTATGGCAGAAGAAAAAAAACTTCCATTTCCAGGTACGATCACAGGCAATATCAATGTTGTGTCTAGTTATAACTTGCGTGGTATGACCAACTCACCTGAAAGTGATACACCTGCGGTGCAAGGTGGACTTGATTATGCACATGATAGTGGTTTTTATTTGGGTTATTGGTTTTCAACATTGACAGCTGCTTATGCAGATTTTAATACCTCACCTACAGACGTGAAGGAAGAAAAGAAGTCATTTGAAAATGATTTGTATGCAGGATACAAAGGAAAAATCACAGAAGATTTGGGCTATCAAATTGGTGGGACTGTTTATTATTACTATCCAGGCTGGGAATCAACGGGTTATGAAACAATTGTCGGGCTGAGCTACAAAGACTTTAATATTACTGCTCAGACATTATTAAATAATGTGACTTTTGGTAATAAAGGTGACACCTATTTCTTGGCAACTTATGCACCTAAATTAGCTGGCGGATTTACAGGTAAAGCACAAGTTGCGGCTTATTATTATGGTGATGATGATGAGTACTTGGCTTATCAAGCAAAACCAGGTGATGTCACCAAAACAGATTTTGCATTCCGACACGCTACACTAGGTTTATCGCATCCTTTGGGTGAAACTGGCGCAACGTGGAGTCTAGATTACATTTTTGGCGGTTATACACGTGATGAAACTAAACAGAAAAACAAAGTTGTTTTAGCTTTAGGTTATGCGTTCTAACTGATTTGAGAAAAAAGCGACCATTAGGTCACTGCTGTCCCACAAATATCACAAGAAGAACCTCAGTTGAGGTTCTTCTTGTTTTCGCCATTTTTTATCAGGCACAAAGAGTGACCTTAAAAGTTTCCTTTCAAATAAATTGACCTGAATAATTCTTAGTAAACGCTGAACACTCCATCCTTCTTGTGCCATGTGTTTAGCGAAGTTCACCAGCGAATAGGCAATTAATGCAATGCATATTTGCGTTTGTATCGCATTGCGGCTTCGACCTAGAAATGACTTCAGTTTTAAATTCTGCTTGATGGCTTTAAAGAATAACTCAATCTTCCA
>NZ_JAKTID010000004.1:0-29760 GCF_027854795.1 Acinetobacter sp. AOR34_HL
TCTGACTGTCAGTAAATTTAGATGTTTTCATGCAGAATCTCCTGCTCGTATCTTAAGAGAAAATTCTACTTTTAGATCCTATTATTTTTAGGGGGAATTACCATAAGAATTTGCACTTTACCAGAATTTAAGTGTAATCAGCATGTTAAATGGCCATAAAGTTGAACGAAGAAATGATAAATACCTTGCAGATTCTATTAGACGTCATTCTAATGGAGGTAGTGATATCAAAAGCTATAATCAGCTTCAAAAGCTCCCACACCATGATCCAAGAAAAGTACTATTTGAGGAAGTGAAAAGAATTTCTCTTGGAGACAAGAAAATTTGTGATGCTTATGAGATTTTCGAGTTACTTTTGCAATATGGTGCAGATCCAAATCAAAATACGGCTCAGCATCCGATCAAAGGTTATACACCTTTCATGTTAGCTGTTGAAAAAGATAATGCTTATGCTGTCGATCTGATGTTAAAACATGGTGCTCAATTAGATCAAAGCTATGTAAAAGCAGATGAAGGGTGTCGTATCTTTTTAAATGAAATCGCTGATTTTTCTAATGCTAATCAAGTAAAAGAATTAATTTCTATATCATAATAATGAAAAGCGTCTATCAGAAAATTCACTGATGATAGACGCCTATCCTGTTATTTATGTAATTAATCTACATTTCAAACGTCCGGCATCACTATTAGCAACTCGACTTTGTGGAATCAGCCAGCAACAAGACTCGTCATCTTTAATCGCAATATAATGATGTTTTGCATAGTCCAACAAATTTGGCTCAGTAATTAAACGCTTCTTCCAATTCGGCATATCTAGAGGAATTTTATAGTCAGTAATAATTTCTCCCAGATCTTTTTTCATCAATAAATTAAAAAGCTCTTTTAAATAACTTGAATCACGACTAAATAGAAATTTTAAATCTTCAGTATTCGCTATTAAACATCGCTTAGGTGCAGATACTGCATGTAAAATAGACCACCAATATTGGTAGAATTTATTATCACCAATAGTTAATAATGCACGCCTAAAGTCGTTAGAAATATCCTTTTCAGATAGGTATTTATCTACGACATTTTTTCGCAATATATTTAAATTCTCATAATCAAACTCTTTAAAACACTCTAAGAAAATTTTAATACTTCCACGACAGAATAAAGTGTCCTCCAAATCATGAATTGCCTTTCGATTATTTTCAGACTGAATAATCAATGAAGCCTTTAATTTCTCTTCTTCAACTTGCTTCGTTGCGAATTTTGAAGAAATAGATTTATCCTGCAAATATTGATAAATCTTATCTTGTCCTGGTGCTAACTCTGTCACCAAGTTTAAAGCACTTAAAAAAGAATCATCGTTATCAATTGTTGAATTATTAACAATATTTCGAATAACACGCATCCAATCTGAAAAGGATTCTATTGAGAATTCGAATTCGGAAATTAAATAAGAAGTTTGTGCATAGAACATGACTCGTTGTGGATAGGTAACATGTGTCGAAGTTGCAATGAGCTCAAAAAAATTATTAAAAAAAGAGTCACTTTTTAAATCTTTAAGGTTTAAAAACTTCAAATTACTTAATACAGTATTAATTGCACTAAAATCAATATCAGCGTATTTATCTAAACTATTTACTAAATATTCAAATGTACTTTTATCAAAAAGAATAGAAATTAAAGCAGATGGATAGGCTGCTAATTTCTGTATATTAAGTAAATCTTTTTTATTTATTAAGTATAGATTAGAAATCAATTGTAAAAAATATTCATCAATGGAATTATCTTTACTACGATAATTCCATAATAAATCTGTCCATTGATTATCTATTTTGAAGGAAAATTTTTGATTAAATTCAGTGTCTTTATTTTCCCAACCCTCATCACTAATTTGTTTTTCTAATAATGCCTTAAAGTTTTCGAATGAGGTAAGAGCCTTTCCACGAGCATTCATGGTAATGTAAAGATCATCCGATAAACCAAAATTATCCAAATCTAGATGATAAAATTGAATCACATTTTGTTCTGTGAGTTTACTCCATCCATTGCGAATATTATAAAACTTAGCATGAATAGCATCTAGCATGTTCAACATAGCAGAAATCGTAGGATCTTGCTTCCATGATAAAAAGAACCAAGGCTTATCAGTGATCAATTCAGATATTTTTTCACTACTCTCTAAGTTACAAAAATCAAAAGTATCCTTAATTAAGGATTCACAAAACTCTCGTGAGCTAATACGAGTTTCGTAACTAAAATTTAACAGTCTGTTTTTCAAATTTATATCAACTTGATCTTTATTTGCAAAATAAAAGTGCAATAAGAACAAGGTTGATAAACGTTGCTGTCCATCTAAAAGTTGCAAAGCATAATCAATTTGACTGCCATAAACAAAATCTAGCTCAATAAATTTTTCTTCATTTAATGAAGTATGAAGTGTATTTAGAAAACGAGTTCTGACTTTTTCCTGCTCTAAACGCCCTTGGGCATAATCACGTTGAATAATTGGAATTTCAATTTTGCTAGACTGAATAAGATTCCAAAAAGATATTTTTTCTGCGGTTTTTTTATTTAACACTGTATAATTCCTTATGCAAATTAAGATTGTTTGAGAGAATTTATTGTTTCTTCAATATCATTTAAATATTGCTCCCGATCCTTCTCTCCCCAAAAACTCATTTGCTCTATATCAGTGCTATAAAATTTCATAAATACATTTTTTGTGCAGATAGGCACAAATGTACCAGTTTTCTCTCTTTCAATAATTTTCCTTCTTTTAATAGGAAATACTGAATTTTTGTAACTTCTATTGGTTGAAGAATCTAACAAAACCAGATTATCAATAGAGTTAACATCTAAACCTTGATCTTGGAATGACTCCATAAATTGAATAAAAAACTCATCAAACTGTGATAAATCACTTTGAACCTCAAGTATTTTATTTTGAAGTTGAGAATCTAAGTTCAAATTTGAACTATTATCCAAGATTTCTTTTATCCAATCTTTCTTATGCTGATCAGATCTTGGTGGCTGGTCAGCAAGTGCAGTAATATGTTCAACATCCCATTTTTCTTTTTTGTAACGATCAAATGGAAATCTTGTAGTTTCATTTTGATTATTTAATAGAGTTTGTACATTATGAAATAATAAAATATGACGTATTTTATCAAATCCATATTGCAACTCACTTAAATCATCATCTGGTAAATACTCGAGTATTTTATTATTTATTAACTTAAGAAATTCCATTTTGCTTTTTGAATTTTTTAATTCATAAATTTCATTAATGCTATAACCGATAGCAATCAAATAACCAATTTTATGATATAGTTTTCGATCTTGATACCATTCTTCAAGTGTTTGAAAACATTGCTTAACTTCACGCCATATGTCTTTGATTTTATCTTTTTTTAATTTTTCTGAAAAGAATCTAAAAGTGAAGAATTCATCATGATGAATTGTCTTTTTAGATATTAAGTTAAAAATTAAGTCTATTCGAGTAGTCAAAACTTTTTTATCAGTTAAAAAATACCAGAACGAATCATTCTGCAAGGCATATTCCATGCGATCCCATTCCGTTGAAATTTCAATCTGTTGCAATCTTATTTTAGCCTTATCTTTATCGTTAAGTTCAATAAAGTTTGTTTTATTTAAAAATAATGCCTTAATCAACTCTGCATTAGTTAGTGGAATTTTTCCCACATTTAAACGAGTAAAAACATCTACTGAATCACTATCAGTTTCATACCAAATCACTTTTGTACTATGGACAAAATTTGACTCCAACTTCCCTGGATTTAGCTTACCTTTTTTGTTTAAATCTAATGCCCATTGATGGATAGTTTGATAGGCTGTACTAATATAAAAAAAATCAATATTTTGATTATTAATAATATCCTTATCACTTGAAATATCAATTACTAAATTATTTAAAAAGTCTGTACTAGATTTACGTGTTTCATAACTTAATGAAAATTCATTTAATTTAAACATCCCTTTCCACATTTGGTTTATATAATGAATCACTAAAAAAATAGTCGTAAGCCGTTGTTGTCCATCAATAACTTCATACCAATCTTTTTCTACCTCCAAGTCATTATCTAATTTTGATGAATCAGACATTTTTTTTAATACTAAAGGTTGTAAGCAATACCAAGACTCTTCGTTTTTTTCATTTCTTTTAGGTTCAAACTGATTGATATCATTTAAAAAGTCATTAATTTGTTGAGGAGTCCATCTATATCCTCGTTGGTAGGCCGGAATAAAAAAATTCTTATCCAACAATTGTTGGATATTCATTGGTTCTATCATTAAAGTTGTATCCACGCTTGCCCTCTATTTTGCAATTTTTATCAACATATCAAGTGATAAGTAACGTAATTAAAATATACCTATAATCTTTATCAAAAAGATCTTCATCTCACCCTAAACCAAATTTATTGAGTGTTAGGTAAGCTTCTCACCCTTTCCATTATTTTGGCTAGGATCAGACATAGTTTTCCGTATTTTTAACAATTTCATAATGTAAGGATCAACCTGTCTACTAAATAACTGATGCACGGACTAAAGCAATTCTCTGAAAATAATAAAATTTACTTCCTGCGATTTAACATCACACTTTTAACCAGCTTAATTACAGTATTTAGCTATCAGTATGTACTCAAGATAGGTAATTCGACGAGGGCATCAAGTACAGGTAAACTCTTACTAGAGATATAATTAATATCGCCTACTAAATACACTGCATCACGAGCCCGTGAAATTGCCACGTTAATACGACGGTCATCAGCATAAAAAGTTGCAGGACCAATGTTACGTACAAACGAGAAGAAAACAACATCAGCTTGGCGTCCTTGAAACGCATCAACAGTATCAACCTCTATTGCAAGTAGCTCACTATAATCACATTTCTTTAATGCTTGACGTATAGCTTTGCATTGAGCACGGTACGGTGTAATAAGTGCTACGCTAATCTTTCTCTTTACTGAATTATTTTTTAAGCGGTTACTCATTTCAGTCAATTTTTTCAAGATAATGTCTATCTCAAATTCATTGATCAAGATTTTCTTTTCCTTACCTCTTTGTGCTGGTACTCGATATCCCTGAGACTTATACGTAAGCCAACCAAACTCCTGAAATTCATGATTAGTTTCTGTTCTATAATGATCTAACTCACCTTTGTAAAAATGATTAGAGATAAATTGACCAATGTGTGGAAGCATTCGAAATTGCTTTCCTAATGTTCCTTTCATATTAGTTGGCAAGTTATCGAATAAGCGCTCAATTACACCATTACGAATTAAACATTCCTTTTGTGCGTCCATTTTTTCTAGGACTTCCGATTCTTCTGTACAAAAGGTAGGAGGTAGTTGTTTATGGTCACCAACCAAAATGCACTTCTTGGCAACACTCATAGCCATAAGCCATTCAGGCATAGTTGCCTTCGAACATTCATCAACGATTGCTAAGTCAAACATCTGACTTTCACTATCCATTAAATGGTCGATCTGATTACAAGTAACCCCTATCACTTGGTGCATTTCCGCTAAATTTCGCGCTTGCCAACGAGCAATGGATACAGCGTCTTCATCGTTATTTGTTCTAGAGGTGTCTAGCTCACCCCATAATTGCATAGTAAGTTCTGGAGCTACGCCATAAGCCTTATGCCAAAGAGCATCTGCTCGCGTCAGGGCATCTGCCTCTCGCGCCTTTTCACATTCAAATTCAGTAATACTAAATCTTGGATATCGTAATATTGAATTTATAAACTCAGGAGCAACCTCTTTTGACAGACGATCTATAGCATTATCTACGGCAACATGTGTTTCAGAGCTAATCAAAATACGCGCATTGGGTTTAGCATGAATTAATTGCAGAATTATCTCTACAATTGCTGTGGTCTTTCCTGTTCCTGGTGGGCCTTGAATAAAGAAAAGGTCTTCGCTTACCAAAGCTTTTTGGATCAACTTGAATGCAGCATCATTTGGTTCATAACTATTTTGTATTGGCAAAGTCGCACAGATAGACATAGACGAGCGTTCACGTGCCTGGAATTCGGCAATAAACTCATCAATTTGTGCTTGTGTATTTGAAGAATGCTTATTTGAGTTTTTACTAATCTCGATATTAGATTGCTTATCTAGTGAAGAAAAAAGCTCATTCTTATCATCTGCTATGCAGTAATGATAATGCAGTATTCGATTATGATTGATATTGCAATTCGCACCTGCACGAAAACCTAATAAGCAACGTATTTGACGTTCAAGCTTGGTTCTAGTAACCCTATCAACATTAGCAAGCAACTCCGTCAGATATTCCAACCAATGGTCAATGTGATCAATGAAGTCAACTGTCTGTTTAGTCTCATCGCAAAGTTGAGAGTAATGTAAATCCATTTATGCCTCGACGTATTTTATATTTAGAAGCATTTCTACCCCTGCAGGATTTTTACAGCCCAACTTATTAAGTAGTAAACGGCGTATACCTGGAGCCTGTATATCATCCATAGTTAAAGGCAACTCAAATTTATTGTTCAGCAATTCAAAGATAATATTCATATCTGTATGGATAGTGAGTACCCCAAGATTATTTTCCAACATATCTGCTGTGATTAGGAGATCGATAGCTAAAGCAATTCTATGAAGTGAGAACTGAGGTAATGCTGAAAGAAGTGTGTCTTTGGTGTTATATCCACTCATCACTGCTTTTGCGACTGCAACAATTGCTTCCTTGATAGCAAAGTGTCTCCAATAAAACTGTAATGCGACTTTAGACATATTTTTCACTCCTCTTTTGCTTCTCCTCCCAATGTTTACGTTTTTGTTTAGCGGTATTAATTCCAAAGATAGACAAGGCATCAAATGCACGATCTAGCGATAGCATTTCAAATAACGAATCAATCCCAGCATCTGGATGCAATGGTTGTATGCGCTCAATATAACCCTTTAATTCATCGCGCCGAGTATATAAAAATAACCTAGCCTCAATAAGTTTTTTTCTTTCATCAAATGCTTCATTATGCTTTATCTTTAAATGATCACGTCTAGCTTTATCACTAGAAAAACTATCTGGATATTCCTTAGTGTCATGTGCATCTTGGACTCGACGTTTATATAGTTGGAACTCTCCCTTGATCTCGTTGAAGTTTTGAGTAGCATGTACTACATCTTCATTTGCCTTCTTCAAAACTATCTGCCTAATCTCTGTCAATGTTCCCCCTTCACTAAGTCCCCTCATCCACATATTAACCTGTTCAAGATCACAATCCTTGAATGCATAATAAGCTTCAAACTTCTTAGCAATTTGCCCCCAAGCATCCACACATAGCTCATACTCTTTTTTCAAAGTATCTTTATTCGCTTTATGCTCTTCTTCAGCTACCTTTTTCTTTACATCTAGCTCATTACGTTCTGCACGTAGCTCATTGACTTGTTTTAAAAGTGCACTACGATGACTTTGAAGGCGTCTAAGCTCATTTTTAAACTCTTCGTAGCTAGATTTAGAGGTACGCTCAATACGTTCATTCGTTTTTAAAATAAAATCGTTTTTAACAGTAAGTTCTCGATTAGCTGTCAACTCTCTCCATGCGTATCTTTCCTGACTCTGAGATAATTTTTTAAGCTCAGACACATATGCATCAAGTAGATTAATTATGGAAAATAAATTATTTATTTTTTTTGCAAGAATCTTTAACTCTTGTTGGTAGAGATCCAGATGCATCCAAGAATCCACACAACTAAACATCAAATCTTGAAATTTATTAAGTCTAGGCAAATAACCAGTGGTAATGGTTAATTGTTGATTCATAAACTCAATATGTTCTTTAAGCTCTTGATTTCTCTTTTCCTGATGAGATTGAATCCTCTCCAAATAGTCATTTTTTTTAACTTGAAGTCGCTGTTTTACGGCTTCTTTTTCACGATCTAACTCACGGATTAAAGACTTAGTACGAGCCTCTTCTTTTTCCAAATTTGAACTTGCCCACCAATGAGCAATAGCTTTAAAAATCATAATCCCCCCTTACTGCATTTCTAAAAATTCACAGGCTTGATCCCAGCCAGTTCTATGGGGAATAAGTATTTCCATACGTGTGAGAATCGTTTGTTGCATTGTGTTCTGGATGGTGGCATCGATTTGATCCGAGATCACCAATTTTTTGATTTTGTTTTGCAGTTCTTCAAGTTCATCTGCAAAAGCTTCGGAACGTTGTTGATCTTGTTGTTGCTTACGCAGCTCAACATCCATTAACTCCGTATGCTCGATATAAGTCTTACGTACAGATGTGAACATTAAATATTGCATTTCAAGATGTTGATTGAGGTCTTTACTCATGGCATCAAATTGATCAAATGCTTGCTCTGTTATACTTGCTCTAGCCGTTTCATACTGTAAGTCGATGGTCGTAATCGCATCCTCATACTGCAGAGCTAAGTCTTGCATCATTTCACGTTCTTGTTCAGGCAGAGCATTAAGCTGGGCATATATGCTACTTTGAACAGCTCGCAATTGATTCTTACGAACTCCATATTCTGAAATTACAGAAATTGCACCACTCAGTGGTAGCATGTCACTCCAATTAAAAGTCAACTCTGACAGCTTGCCAACTTTACCTACATAAGTCGTGAGATCGATTTGTCCACCATTTAGCAATTCAAGCGCAGATTTCAGTTCAGTATTGGCAATCGCAACCCCCTTAGATGAGAAATGATTAACATATGCCCCAGCTGCAACAGCAAAGCCAATCGCAAATACAGTTCCACATGCCATTACACCTAATGCACCTAAAGTCGTTCCCCCAATTGCATAACCAGATATTGCTGCTGGTATAACAGCACCAAGGTAAGAGCTCGCACCCAAGCCTAGGCTAAATGCCAAACTACTACCAACAACCTGTACAGCCCCACCGATCGTAGATGAAGCAAATTGAAGATTATCAATTTCACCTTTTGAAAACTTGTAGATGTTTTGAGCTAGCTGAAATGTAATTTGGGCGACGGCGGCAGCAACGTTGCCTTTAACAAGTTGCTTGCCGATTGTTTGCCCTATCGCCTTACCTGTTTGCTGAGTTGCCGCATCAACCATGGCTTGGCCTGCATGCTGAATACTAGTAACTAACAATGCATTACCAGCCCCTTTAACTGAGCTAGTTACAATACGCTGTGCTATCTCCATACACTGATCCATCGTTAAAGGATCATCGCTACGCAAAACTTCCAGCAAGATCGTTGCTGATTCACTAACAGCACCACCAATCGCCCCTGCTTTTGCTGCATTGCGATATTGCATTGCGTTAAACTCAGAACGTACTCGCTGCTTATCTTTGTATTCAGGTCCTTCTTGATTTTTTTTAGTTTCCTGTACCAACTCTTCAGCACTACCTTCACCCTTTCGGTTCAGACCTGTACTGGACACTTTACCATCACTCGATGTCAGTGTATCTGTCGCATTATCAGCAGTATCCTGATAACTCTTAGATACCTCAGGACGTGTTTCTTTATTTCTAAGCGCCTGTTTACGAGATGCTGCTTTTACAGAGTCAACCTGATCTTTTGGTACAATTTTACCAACACCATCATATTTTTCTGGTGATAGAGCACCTGCCGTCTTTTCACCATCTTTATAAAATTTCACTTGATGTTTGGTTGTACCATCCGGCGTTACAACATGGATATCTGTAACAGGATCGTTATGCATTCCAACGTCTAGTGTAGCCCGATGATTATTATGTCCCTTAGCTGCGGCTTCGATATTAAATGAGCCTGCATGATGAGCTTCTGCTGCAAATCCTTGCTGAACATCCATTGTTTGGCTAGTAAATCCCCCATTTTTTTGAGAGATGGCATCTTTTATCCCTTTACTATACTCATTCAAAGCTTGGTTTAAAGCATCACCCTGTACTTGGTTCCATGCACCCTGAAAATAAGAAATACTCTGCCCTGCGATATCTAGTGACTCTTCGTTTTTTTTCATAAAGCTCTATCTATGTATGCTATTTAACTTTTTCACTGCTCAATATTTAATTATGAGTAATATCATGTGTATCTACGATCTATCTCACCAAATTCTATATAAGTAGCACCTTCTCAAAAGACTGATTTACTAAATCCATATCCTCTTTAAGATTCATCTTATAATTCCTTTTAACTCACCCACCATCCTCATATTCTGGTCCTGGTGATAATTGGCCAAGTACAACAAATGTATTAGCCACCACTCTCCTAGACAAAATGAACATATTTTTATTCAGATAAATCTGCTACAGGATTCATATCTTTAAGTAATCTAATTTACAGTGAGTAGCCTAGCTCTATGTATTCTCAAATACTTTTCATGTTCCTCAGCAACCCAGCGCAGCTTTAGAGCCGATGTTAATCCCAATAGGGCTTTATCTTTTTCAGAAATTTTTTCTGAGATAAGAATGTTTCCATATTTATTAAAACTAATTAAAAAACGGTCAAATAATGCATCTAAGTTAGCTGTAAGCAAGAATCCATTAAACACATCTAATCGCTGAGCATCTGTTTCACACTTTGCCCAAGGTAATGCATGACTGGCTCTAAGGATACTTGGTATGGAAACCCCTGTTACTGCACAGGCCTCACCCCAATATTCAAGCATAGCTCTTCGGTAAATATCCTGACCTACGCGTTGGCGTACCATACGCTCTACTTCAGTGTTCTTAATGTTGTCGGGAAGCTTATTAAGCTCAGCCTTCAACACTGATTCAAAGTCATCTTCAGCTTGGTTAGGAAGAGAATGCGCTAGTGCCGCTGCGCGCTTAAAAACAACCGCCATACTGTTCACAGACTCAATCAAAATTTCACGATTCAGCACTGGAAAATCACGCTTAAGCTCATTGAGTAACTGTTGCTTTGCATTACTAAATAACAAACAGTAGTTTTCATTTACGCATGTGATGACCACTTGCAACTGGTGGCGCGCAGATCCAAGTGTTAACGATTCAGGTGTTTCACACACCGTGTATTCAAAACCAAAATCATGACCAGCTTTTTCAACTAAAGTACGTTTCAGTGCATCCATAATATCACCTTAGGGCAAAGCTAAAACGGGCTTATAGTTATCAGAATTGCCCAAGTTCAAATCTAGACTTGGGTCATCACTTTTCACTGTTTGGCGAATCAGCAACAGACTTTGAATTAAACTGGATTTTCCCGAGGAGTTGGTGCCAAGCAATAAGGTTAGCGGTGCCAAGCGCAATGGCCCGGTACTTCGCCAGATTTTAAAGTTTTCGAGCTTTAAATGAGTAAGCATCAGTGCAACTCTCCCGCTTCTAATTTATCCCAAGCTTCTAACACCAAGCGCTGGGTGCGGTATTCCCCAAACTCTTTCTCCTCACTTCTTTTTAAAGCTGAGAATGTTTCAGATGGATAATTTGGATCAATTTGAGAAGGATCGAGTATGTAGGCAAGATCACTTCGTTCAAGACCGTAAAGCTTCGCATAATAAGCATCAAGCTCTGATTGTATGACTAGCCTTCTCTCAGCATTGAAACTAAAAGGATCAGAGTAATATCCTACATCCACAGCAAAGGGTTGCATATTAACAGATGTATAAGTCAGCTCTAACACTCTCTTAGATATAAAGTCTTTATCTTTTTCTAAATAATCATTAGGAGGAATTATTGGAAATTGCTTCGCAATGAATAAGTTAAGATTTAATCCCCCTATCTTCTGCTTAGCAATATAATCCAAAACTAATGAACTTAAATTTGCTTGAAGAAGCGATATTTCTTCTGCTGCAATATTTTCAGAAGGAATCAAAATTGGACAACTATTTCCAGCCGCAGATAACGGAGCTATTGTCGTTATCAATGTACGAGAATTCGTAGCATTTGTAATACCACGCATCAAAAACATCCATTGTCTTGTGTAGTTTTTTTCGGCTAGACGCCTTTTAACTTCAGAATTATCAACCCAATACCGGGGTGTCACTTCAAAATTCGGATCAGCTTTTTCATCTAAGGTACAGTCTCGGCTAGTGTCGCCCTCATAAGTTGCCCAACGATGATCAAATTGGTGAATCATTTTAGCTTCATAAAGGGGAAGTAAACTTTCCCCTTCATCACTGTGAAATAAATGACTATCGTTGGACATATGCATCATTGCCATAAATGAAATACCCCACGGATTACCATTTTCTTTCATTTCATTGATAAGAACAGGGGCTGCGCGGTAGATTTTTTTGGTGAGTTCAGCATCCCGTTCACTGCGGAATATTGGACAAGTGAGAGTATTGGGGTTTATTAGACGAAATTCACTTTGAGATAAGCTAAATCTTTTACGTGTATCTTTCAGATCATCAATGGTTAATATGTAATGCGCTATCACGGCATCAAATTGATTGCTTCCTATAGTCACAAGGGAGAATGGTGTATCTGAGTGTACTGCAGGAAAAATTTTCAAGGCATTATCAAAACCTAATAAAGAAATAAGAAGATTATTATTCACAATGTATTGAAAATATCGCTTGGTAGAGTCATCCGTAGCTATCCCTGACGGTACAATAAATCCAGCTCGCCCAAACTTTGAGGTGACTTGGGTAATCGTTTCAGCAAACAGGGCGTAGGTATTCACATCCCCCACACCAGTCAACGGATAACGTCCACCTTCATCACCGTTCACATGCATAAAGGCGCTGGCTGCTTCAGCAGTGCGTTTAGCTGTCAAAAACTCATTAAACACGCGCACTTCAGCAGCGCATTCATACTCAGAATGTTGCAGATCTGGCAACAGGTGTTTGGCCAATATACCTTCACTAAGCCACTGAATGCGCTGAGCACGTTCGGCTTTATTTTTAGCTTTAGCGACATCAGCGTTGCGGGTAGCGAAGAACTCTTCTTCTTGCAGCTTAATACGCTCCCACGGTGGATTACCAAGCACACAGTCAAACCCACCTTGGGCAAACACTTGCGGGAAAGCAAGTGGCCAGTGAAATACGCGGGCATCAACACAGGCTTGCATCGCAGCCTCGCGCTGAGCGATATGCTGGGTATTATGGCTATCGCTCACCAACTCTAAATAGACACTAGCAGTGGTCGGAATATGGTTTTCAGTAGCTTCGGTTTTCGGCAACAAAAAAGCACCCAGCACCATATCCGCTGCATAGCGCAGAGGGCTGTTTTGAGCTTTATCTAAAAAGGCTTTATAGGCTGCCTCTTGCTTAGCAATTTGCTTAGTAGTTGTTTGTGGCATTGCCTCAATATCCTGCAATTCAGCAAGTTGATTAGCTTGTGCCAAAGGCAATTTAAACTGTGGGCTTTTCCGATCTTTTTCCAATTGTTTTAGAGCTGTGGTATTCGCTTTATTCAGTGCGGTACACACTATTTTGTCGTCACCAGATAATGGTTTAAATGCTGCTTTTGGTATTCCATATTCCAATGCTTTTAAATCTATCAAGCCAAGTAAGGCATCTCCACATTGTAAATGATGGTCAAGAAAAGATAACGGCTGACCTTCATCAAAGCCTTCCAACCACAAAGCCGTACGGGCTAGCTCCAAGGCCATAGGATTACGGTCCACACCAAAGATACAGTGGCTGACCACTTCGCGCAGGGCGTGGCGATAATCGGCAGGTTTTACGGAGCCATCTTCACTGCGCAATTGCGCGAGCTCTTGTGCTAAGCGACGAGCAGCTGCCAGTAAAAAGTGACCACTGCCACAAGCAGGGTCAATCACGCGAATACTTAATATTGCTTCAGTGGGATTGATTTTGTTTTCAGCTAAGCGCTGTGCAATAACCGGCTCCAGCGCCGATTTAATCAACTCTTGCACTAAGGAATCCGGTGTGTAATAACTGCCGCTGGTTTTGCGCGCGTTACCAGCGGTAGAGCCTTCACTGGTAATACCAATGAAGCCAAAAGTCTTAGCGGTGAGGTCAATCTCTGGTACTAGTTCCAACAGGCTTTCGTATACGCTACCGAGTTCTTCTGGCCCCATATTTCGATAATCAACTGGGGTTGGGGTACCTTGATGATCGGCCCAACGTAAGTGACGCATGGCACAAAGCAGATGTTTGTTGCTAAGGCTGGCGGCATCAATACTTTGGCATTGGGTAGGATTAAATAATCCCCCTAAAGCCGGCAGTGCCAAACGCGGCTCACCTTCGGCAAGGCCCTTGAATATGATACGCAATGCCTGCCAGTGATCGTCGAAGCGGTTAAGGTTGCGGCGTTTTAAACAGGCTTCACGCAGACGACCAAGAGCATACCCTTGTGCATAAGCACGACGGGCTAATTGCGCTTGCTTATTGTCGTCCGCTGGATGCAATACCCCGCGCTCTTCCACGGTGAACAGGAAAATCAAGCGATAGATTAAGCGTAACAATTGTTGGAAGTAAGCGTCCTTGGTGAGCTCACCATCATCAAGTTGCTGTCGCAAGGCTTGATTGGCGGGGTGCTGGATAAAGCCCTCACCCAATACCAATAACGCTCGTTCTACACCGTTACGCAGACCATCGCGCACACGAGTGCCTTCCTCTTTACCCGTTTCACGCCAAGCTTCCCAAATGCTGTGTTCGGGTTTCTCGTTCAGTGCAGCACGACTAGCATGGAGTAAACGCCAAATATTGGCAAATTCACTGAAGCGCTGCCCTGTAAGCACTTCCTGAAGATCCACTTCCAAAAAGCTGGGGCGCGTGAGGCTGGCGGCATCGCGCAACAAGCGCAGCTGTTTACCGTTAGTGACGATAGCCCATAGGTGAGCATCGCTGGCGTTTAGAAGTTCTTGCGCCAGCTGAAACGCTGATTTTTTACGGCTGCCACTGCCTTCAATGGCAAAATTAGGCAGGCTGTCATCCAGTTTAACATTAAAAGGAGCGACTACTACCGGCACATGATCCGCTATGAAAGTAACAGGGAAGGCAAGCTCATTCACCTGAATGGCCGCAGTTGTTCGCAAACTACTGTAGCCCAAGGCATCACGTAATAATTCTTCAACAAACGTTTGGGTAACGATTTGAGCTTCGACATCTTCTCGCTCTAATGCGGATGCAAAGTGTTTCCATTGCGCACAAGCAATTTGAAAAGCGCGGCTGTAATCATCTTTTAAGCGCAGACCTTTCGGGGTGTTATAGTCTGCTTCCGTTTGGAATTTGGCTTGCCCTATTGCAGCTTTTTCCAACTGATCCGGCAGAAACAGCGCGCCTTCAAGGGTGATACTCGGTAGGTTCAATGCGCTTTTGGTTTGGCGTTTGATTTTTTTCATAGTCTTTCCTTACAGCGCATCCGGAAGTAATACATACACACCTATCACATCCACAGGCAAACAAGCCTTTACACTGTATTGGCCCACATCGCGCGCGGCTTCACGCACGCGCTTGTGGTCATCCAGCAAGGTGTTGGCACGTTCTTCAGCTAAAGCTTCAAGCTTTTCTTGGTTTTGTTGCAGAAAGGTAATCGCGTGATTGATTTCGCGAGTCATAGCCTCTTTGGATAGGTTTCCGCTGGGTACACATTCCAAGAGCTTATTAACCTCAAAGCCTGTGATCCATTCAGGATTCGTACGACCTTTAACAGCCAAAGCGACGGTTTCTTCTGCCATAAGCTGGAAGGGCTCACGCCTGCGCACATATTCCAACTGGTGTCGCAAACGCAACAGGTAAATAGTGGTGACCACTTCGACACTATCGGTTTCAGCCGCTGCACAGCGTGCCGCTACATTGCTGTCACCTTGCAGGCTTTCTTCAATCAAATGGTCTGCCAACACACTAACTAAAGGGTGACTACGATGTAGCTCGTTAAAGTCAAGCACAAGTGGTTGTTCAATGCCTTCATCGGCTAAGCGTTGGCATAAATTCTCGGGCGTGTATTGCGGCAAAAAGCGATAGCGATTGTTAGGGCAAGTTTCGAGTGGTGCATTTAAACGTACTGCTGCGGTTTTAATAAAGCGCTGCACATCCTCGTGGGTACCTAATGAGTCTTGCTGTTTCTGCCACTCGGGTAACACTTCATTCGGTTGAATACGGCGCTGGGCAAATACGGTACGGTTAGCTTTGGCTTTGGTGAGTGCATCTTGCCACTTTATCTGAACTGGCTCGAGTATTTCGTTTGCCTCTGCAAACAAATCATACTGGTATTGGCTTGCTTGTTGTGTACGCTTCATCAGAGCTGCCTTAACCAGCGCCTGATTGATGCGGGTATCGTCTTCCGGCATTGGTACTAACACCCCAAGCTCTTTCTGGATCGCTTCACCTTTTCTTAAAATAACGTTTAGAACAAAACCATCTACAGGATTATCCTCACCATAGAGCATAGTACAGCGCACTTCACTGGCTTGCTGGCCAAAACGATCTACTCGTCCTTCGCGCTGTTCATGACGAGTGGGGTTCCAAGCTAGGTCGTAGTGAACAATAGCAGTAAATAAATGCTGCAGGTTAATGCCTTCAGACAAACAATCAGTCGCTACCAGAATGCGTTGTGCGCCTTCCCCCATGTCTTCCACTTTTAGCTGGCGTTCTTCTGGCGTAAGTTCACCGGTCACAGATTCAACTGTGGCTTTAGGGAATTGTTTGCGCAGATGCTCGGCTACATAATGCGCCGTAGCGACATAGCGACAAAATACTACAGGATGAAAGCCATCTTTTATTAATTCATCGATATGCTGAATTAACGCAGCTAGCTTGGGATCACCTTGCTTACCACTGAGGCGTTCTGCTTCTGTAATCAATCCCTGCAACGCTTGATTATTTAGTTGCGCAGGTGGTTCAATATCCGATGCAGATAAATCGTCAGCCTCACCATCATGTAGACGCTCGTCAATTAATAGCTCATCAGCGGTTTGTAGGCCTTCTATTCGGTTGCCAAGTGCTTTCACAGCAGCGGCCGGTGATGAGGCAACGCAGCGAAGCAACGCTAAAGTGGCGTACCAGATCAAACGATTATCACTTTCCCCTAACTGCTCAACACTTTCAGCCAACTCAACACAGTAGTTTTGAACTGCATCAAAAAAGTTACCCCAATCACCTGTAAGTTTATAGGTGACTTCAGCTTTCATTCGACGTGGGAAACCGGTGCCATCGTTGGTTTCGGCCTGCCATTCGACAATATCCTTACGGCGTCGCTGCACGAAGTGACGAGCCAATTCTTGACGTAATGGATCGCTGGCTGAGGTTCGATTTTGTAGCGCCAAAAACTTTGGATTAAGTAGAGAGATAAGATTATAGAAGGCAGTCTCGTCACCTGAATGAGGAGTCGCAGTCAATAGAATCAAGTGCCGCTCTTCGTTGGCTGCGAGTCGTTGTAGCAGTTCAAAACGCAGTTGTTTGCCCCGCCCAGAAGACGCACAAGTATGGGCTTCGTCGACAATAATGCATTCCGGTGCAATTGAGAGGAAGTGCTCTCGATGACGCTCACTTTTAATGTAATCAAGACTGACTACCACAATTGGAAAGTGATCCATTAAACTCGTACCGTGCGGTACTTCGCGTTCAACACGGCTTGCAGTGGCAGAAGTTAAAGCAACAGAATGTATATTGAAACGGTTTTCTAATTCCGACTGCCATTGTTCAACCAAGTGAGGTGGACACAATACGGCAAGCTTGGAGATTTCTCCACGATCCAAAAGTTCACGAACAATCAAACCAGCCTCGATGGTTTTACCTATACCTACATCGTCAGCGACTAATAAGCGCACAGTACTTAGACGTAGCGCCATAAGTAGCGGAACCAATTGATAAGCTCGTGGTTCGACTGCAATATTACCAAAGGAACGGAATGGCCCACCTCCCGTCCGTAACTTTAACCTCAAAGCATCACGCAATAATAGGGCCCCAGAATAATTACCGGGTTTTTCCGCATCTGGCCAGGGAAAGGTTGCTGACTTCACTGGTTCGAGTTCTAATTCGGGAATCAGTGCAATCACGTCATCATCTGTGCCACCTAACGGGCGTAGGCGAAGCCAATCTGATCTACATTCGTTTTGCACTACCCATTCGCGGCCTCGTGCATGAACCAAGTTGCCCGGAAGGTAGTTATGTTCTTGTGTCATTGTTAAATTTCCTTACTACCTACTGGATGAAACAGCGTGACATGTTCACTAAATAGACTTACCCATTCTGCGTTATTTGATGCGTTAATACATGCCCAGCCTTTGTCTTTAAGTTGCTGAATAATTTCGTCACTTGGCCATTTGGTAAAGACTAACGTACGCGCTGATTTATATTGCGCTACCGCTATAGCTGAGCCACCAGAAACTGGTACCATAGTCGCATCTGGCTTATTTATGCCATGCTTTTCAATGGCATTAAGAAATTCGCTTGCATTGTTATCCATCAAAGTACTTGTTGGGATGTTATTAACTGGCGCATTATTTGTAACTTGTGAGCTTGGTCGAACATTTGCATTTGCCAAAGCAACCAATAACGCCAACGCATCGTGATCACGACGATTGATATTTTCATGATCTGGCTGGTTGAAATAGGATAATAAACATTGATAACAGCCTGCTTCACACAAAGCATTGCCTAGATTGTCCTTAATCTCTAGTGTTGATAGTTCATTTACGTTCCAGTTACCTTCTGGTTTTTGAAAATGCATAATCTCAAGTGCTTTGCTTGCCACTAATGCCAAGCTTTCTGGCTCAGAAGCCAAGCGAGTCAAAACGCCAGCACCGCCTTCAGCGGCCTCATAAAATAATAGTGACTTTCTATCATCAAGCTTTGGTAATGGCTCGGCGACTAATTCAGACTCTTCAATCTGGAAGATCATTTCAATGCCACGTTTTAAAGCAGCCTGAGCTGTTGCCATTGATTCAGTAGAAAGCAGCTTGACAGGATGAATGATCAATAGATTTCGATGATCTTCAACGAATGGCACAATGCGCTGGTTTGCAACTTTGTCCATTACGCTTTCATCATTGCCATTATCATCATCACTGTTAGGATCATCCTGCTTGCTCCAAGTGCCTGTGATTGGATTGATGAAAAAACCAAGCTGGTTTTTGTCTTTTCTGCGACGCCAGCCACGATTGATTCGCCAAATTCGGGCAGCAGGGGCATAAGTCAGTTCTGCAAGCGGATCTGTACCTGATTCAACAATCGCCTTATGTTGTTGAATTTTTCCATCTGGTCCTGGTAAGAATCGATAGGTGGTTTGTAATTCAAACCCTTGCCGTTGACGATCTTCATCATTGATTGATATGCGCTCTACCGGCACTGTTTCCACAGTTTCAATACGGTATAACTCTTTGACCCAGCCTTCTTCAGTCAATAGTGCATCACAGTTTTCACAACGCTCTACCAATGGCTCTTCCCCCCCTGACTGACCCAAATGTCCATAACCACACTGACTGCAAACACGTGATGAAATAGTGGCGAGCGAACTGTTACCAGATATATGATCGCTATTGCCAACATTAAGCTTGGCACGAACTACTCGATACATACGCCCTTGGTGATAAATTAGGCTGCGAGGACCAAACTCAGACAGTGCAAGGAAGCGTGGTCGACTAACCATACTGCCTTCCTCATCTTTACCAGCAGTTTGCCCACCACGCGCGGGTATCCAAGCCATAAGAGGCAAGCGAGGGAAATTGTAACCAGGTAAAAATCCTTGGCTTGCTAAATAGCGGTAAGTGTAAAAATCCGAATTCTGCGTGTTACCAGTTTTTAGTAATATTCCATATTGATTCGCAGCATCCCCCCAGCGACGTTTAGCATTTGCTCTTTCTGAGTCTGTGGCTGTGTGGCTTTTTGCCACAGCTTCAGCCATATCCATTTGCTTACGCGTAGCGTCAAATAGTGCTCGCCATCGGTCTAATGCCTTTGAGAAATTCAACGGAGCTTGAGTAATAACTGAATCAATATAGTCTTGAGTAAACCAATGACTTTTACTCAATTCGCTTTCCAGCTGCTTAATAACACCCTTTGCCGCGATACGAGCTTTAGCAATCACGTTAGAGTCTGACAGCTTTTGCATTAACGTTGTCTTTAGTGGTTTGGTTTCATCCTCCAAATTAACTATTGGTGCAATACTGCTATCAAGCTCGACTTCTGCAGCCGCAAGCCATACAGCGTGTAAATGACTTTCTATGAGCTCTCTGTTACCCAAGTCTAAGGTTGGTGCTTTCACTACGCCATGAACCATCTCATTCGCATTATGGAAGAACCACTGATCGTGGGGACTAAGAGATGCACAATAGGTAATCACCAATGCCTGCTGACCTGATCGTCCAGCACGACCACTTCGCTGAGCGTAATTTGCGGGTGTGGGAGGGACATTCCTCAGATACACTGTATTTAACGCAGATATGTCAACACCTAATTCCATAGTAGGTGAGCAGAACATCACAGGCAGGCGTTCGAGTGGAGTTTCATGACCAGGCTCTTCAAGCCATTCTTTTCGATCCTTCTCCGTATATCGAAAGCGCTGTTCTAATAATTGGCGTCTACCAGCATCAACTTGTGCAGTGTGTTCTTGGGCCTCAAAGTAAAACAAAGGATGGTTCGGTTGTTTAAGCAATTCCGCCAAATTCAGATAAAGCTGACGGAAATATTGGTTTGTTGTACTTTCTTCCGCCTTTACATCATCTGTTAGTAACCATTCCATAGCAGATGCATTCAAACGATAGCCCGCTAAGCCCTTTTCAACGCTATGTTTCTGTATGTAGCCATAAAGTGTAGCAAGCTCAAGTAAGGATGAAACTAATTCAACCCATTCGACATCTTTCCATGTGCTCACTTGTCCAGCAAATGAAGTCGATTTCCAGAATTCGGCATTCTTGATAACTTTGATCACCCGAGAACGCTCGGCTGCAGAAACTAAATCTGTTCTTGGCTTACCTTTATATTCGGGGCGTTTTGTTAAAATCAGAAACTTTGATGTCTCTAGTTTCTCGTCAGCTGCAAATGCCCAGCGCTCATTCAAATAGTTGAACGCACTGTTTCTTGCTTTGTCTTGTTCAACAGAATCGAGATAACGCGTTTCAAGGCACAGGGAACGACGCATCTCATCAAAAAGGACTTTGCAAAGATTCTGACGATTCAAGGTATTCAATCTAGCTAGCACCGAATTTTTGCAGTGCTGAAACAACTCCTCCTCAGCACAGAACTCCTGTAAACCTCTGTAACCTATTTGCAGAAGTGATAGCTGGTCTAGATTGGGATTGTTAAACCGCCAGCCTCTACGTAGATCCCGAACCAAGCGATATCCGATAATGTAGCGCAAAGTTCTTTGAGACTCTTGCCTCGCAAGACCCATAAGTTTTGGTGTTTTAAGATATTCAGCAAGAGTACCTTCATCGACTTTATCAAAGCCAAGTGATTTGAATACTTCCTCGGAAAGTTTTTCCTCGTCCAGTACACCATTATTGGCTTTTAGTGCGCCTATTAATCCTGCGCGTAGCGTCAGCAAAAAGATAAAGTCATTGAAATGTCCAGCCTGCAACGCAGCGTCCTGCCGATTATCTGTAAACCCCAAGAGTTTTCTCGGATCTGGTACACCTGCTGGCAAATCCTTAATAGAAAAAAGTTGGCGTAGTGCCGATAGCGTTAATACTGTCGTTGCCGATGACCGTCCCTCACCTGAAAGACTTGCGAGTCGGTTGATGTCTTTACCATGTGCTTCATGTACTTGTGCACAATTTAGACAAAATCGGAATTTTCCAGGAATATACCAAAAGCGTTGGCCCCGTCCTTGAATACCTTGGGGATCAATCAGGAATTCTTCAGGTCGAGCTTTCTTATAAGTAGACTTGAGCTTGGGTTCTGATTTGGTGAAATCAATCCAAGATTCAGGAAGGTCTTCCAATCCACCTTTGTACGTTTGAGAGGGCTTTTCTGGGCATAGAAAGCCAAAATTTAGATCGTCATTATCTGCTGTGGTTATTTCACCAATATCTCGTGGGTCAAACCTGATTTGTCCATGAGTTGTTTTCCAAACAGGATGATATTCTTGACCACAATCTCGACAGAAATGTGTGGGGTACAATTGGATCGCTTGTTCCTGTCGACCAGGTGCAAAACGTTGCGCATCTAAGGTAATGGCTCTTATGCCTTCTGGTTCAAGCGTTGCTAAAACCTTTCCAGGTCCACTTATGAATTGGTGTAGTTTGAAAGCAAATGGAGCTCGATCTTGAGGCGTTCTAATATCGTGTGCTGCAACTAAAAACTTTTGTAGAGCTAAGGAAGCTTGCTCTTGGGATACACCTGCATCAAATGCTAATTGC
This sequence comes from Acinetobacter sp. AOR34_HL, assembly GCF_027854795.1. Classification (NCBI taxonomy): domain Bacteria; kingdom Pseudomonadati; phylum Pseudomonadota; class Gammaproteobacteria; order Moraxellales; family Moraxellaceae; genus Acinetobacter; species Acinetobacter sp. AOR34_HL. Next base: position 22,170 of record NZ_JAKTID010000004.1, read on the forward strand.
TCGGCAGCAGAATTCAGCGTTTTAGGCTTAGCACGTTTAGGTGGCTCATCATTTGGAATTTCGATACCCAAATTAAGTTCAACCCAGATTGCAAGTGGTGAGTCTTTAAACTCATCAAATCCGCTCCAACTAAAACTCTCCTTTTCAATTTCACTTTTAAGGAGTGTTTTGATCGATGCAACATCTTTTGATTGCGTTGTTACTCGCTCAAGTGTCTCTCCGATAACATCATGTTCGGAAATTTTAGCACCAAATAATTTACTAGATACGTCTGCTACAACCTTATTTCGATCTGCTTGCTTTCCGGTACTAGACATTGTCGCTGATGTCCCGATGCAAATCATTGAATTAGCTGCAAGCCTCTCTCGAAGTCGACGAACCAATACAGCTACATCAGCACCTTGCCTACCACGATAGGTATGAAGTTCGTCTAGAATGAGAAATTCTAGCCCCTTACAATTTTCAACCACCCTACGATCCACTTCTTCATAGCGTGTTAGGATTAGCTCTAACATCATGAAGTTAGTTAATAGAATATCTGGTGGGTTATTTGCGATTTCTTCTCTTTGTGCTTTGCTTTCTTGACCTGTATAACGTGCTACTGTAAAAGGCCTGTTACTTAAAGGGAAATCAACAAGAAACTTTTCAAGCTCTTCCAATTGACTATTAGCCAAAGCATTCATGGGATAAATGACAATCGCTCGTGTTCGTGGAGTTGAATCCTGATCCTTGCCTTTCAAAATTGCATCAACTACTGGAATAAAGAATGACAAAGATTTCCCTGATCCTGTCCCAGTTGTTACTACATAGCTCTGCTTTTGCTGCCCCTTAGCAAGAGCTTCAATTTGGTGCTTATATAGAAAAAGAGGATCCGACCTTCCTTCGGTTTTACCAGTCCGAAAAATATCGGCACAAATTGGGTGGAGTACACCATCTTTTGCTAAATCTTGAACAGTACCTTTTCTCTGGTAATTTGGATTTATTTGAATGAGAGGCTGCGGCCAGTAGCGTCCTGCCGTATATTCCTGCTCAACTAGATTTTTTATGTCACTAGCAGCAATAGATACAAAACTTCTGGAAAATGTACTGTATTCATCTATTAATTCATCTCTAAAGTTGAATACGTTTTCCATTATTTTATTCCTCTTAACATTTCATAGCCAAGTGCTAGGCTTGTGCTTGAAAGACTATAAATTGTTTCGTTTTTTTTAGTCATGAATAAATCTCTGCTTTTTATCTGATAACCTACTAAACAATCAACATTCCACTTTCGTAATAAATACCCAGCAATTTCTGCTTGAGCAGTCTTTTAACTTGTTAATTACAGCAATAGTAAAATAATAGTAAATTCCACTTCGAGCTTAATCAAAAGACCATGAGATATTTCTCATTATTAAATACTTTGTCATGAATTTTGAGCAATTTACTCATAATTTTAACTGGAATATTCTAATTTTTTCATCAGGACTTTCTCTCAAGAACGTAGAGATAAGATAAATTTCTCGATTATCTCTCGCTCAGACTCTGGTAAACCTTGAATTGATTTTGAAATAGGATCGGTGCCTAAATCTGAGTATTGATCTGTACGCCCTAAGAGATAATCACCAGACACATTCAGAACAACAATAAGCTTATAAAAATTTTCCAAAGATGGCTTTCGAGAGCCAGCTTCAATATGCGAAATTGAGGTCGATGGAATCCCTGTTTTTTCAGAAATATCCTGCTGTGTCATTTTCCTTTGTGCTCTTATTTCTTTAAGCCTTTTACAAAACAGCTCAGAATCCATCTCAATCAACATAAAACACCATAAATCGACAATAAATACTTGACTATATAGACAAGTTTTCATATATATACATGACAGCATTTTATTGTCTATTTCGACAAAAAGACATCATCAAAAGAAATTAAAAGAGGAAATTTAATATGAAGAATAGTGTATGTGCATGAGTGTCTTATCTCGACAATAAAACACTCACGCTTTTCATATCAAATCGCTGAAATGAAAGATGTAAAATTTCGACGTTTTACCTTTGCATTCTTTCATAACAGACCATTGAAGTAAATTTATCTTGGAGTCTATTATGAGCAATTCACCAGGCCACATCCCTATTGCTATTCATCCAGCAATTCGAAATTTGAATGTACGTCAAATTTCTAAAATGGTTGCGACAAAAATTATTGAAAAAACCGAATTAAATTTGCAATATAACTCATCATTTTGCAGACAGCTCAATGTTGCTACAGACCTGAACACATATGAAGCTTTAGCTTATTACGTTGATAATAAGTATTTTGAAAAGTATAGTTTTAGTCAATTTGAGCTAATTAATGTAAGTAGCATTTACGATGAGTTATTGAATGATTTTAAAAACATTTTTTGTTATTAAAAGTTATCTAATTATCTAAATCCAGACTATCACATTGAATTATAATGTTTTAAAAATAGATGAACTTTTCTTAAGATATCTAAATCATCTAACTTAGATGATTTAGATAATTTGAAAAACAACTTATCTAAATCACTTTAACTATATTTCAATAAGTTACCCTTGATTTAGATTAATTAGATAAATTTTCTACAAGTTCAGGATGTAAAACTACATAGTCACTATTATTTAGTGTTTCGATTCGAATATGATAGGTTTCAATTAAATATTGTAAAGCAGCATCTCGTAGCTTAGCTGACTTAAATTTTGCATGCTTTTGATTGATACTCGATTTTAAAACCCTTTTATTACCTTTCCGATACTGAGCTTTTAGCCACTCTAGTAAAATTTCACTGTCAGATTTACTATCTTTACCATAATAATCAATCCACTGCTCTAAAGAATACCTACAGATAGCTATAGCACCTTTCATCGTTTCTGATGTAATCACGCTCTCTTGTTTAAAAAATGCGAAAATTGCAGCGACTCTTAAAACATACTGAACAGTGCGCCGTGCATACGAGTGTATGAAAGCATATCGTCCATTTTTTTCAACTTCACGCAATATAAAGTTTTCATATTCAATATGCAGATCGTCTGCCTCTTCAGTTTTCAAAATAACCATATGAGCATTTGCACAGTCTAAAGCTTTTGGAACATCCGATAAGATTTTCTCACATAAACTCCAATATGCCTTGAGGTCTATATCTTGATCTGGCCTTATAGATCGATCCTGTTTTGTGATTTGAACACTCTGCAAAGGTTCGGCAAAAACAATTAAGGCACGCGCTAAAAAACCTTGCTCTCGTAATAACTCATTTTGCAAAGCCGGATATGCAATCACATCTTGCACACCAATATTGATTGAAAAACGAACACCATCTACATATTCAATATTACTGCCTTTTAAAACATTACTAATAGATTCACCATCAAGCAAATTATTAATCACACTAAGTGCTTCGCCTACCGTATCACTTTTCATGGTATATCCAGAAAATAGATATGCCCCTTCGCCAGTTGTCCATGTAAAACTTTTTTGATCGCTTTTTTTTACTAGTGAAATCAATCCTTGTATTGTAAGTTTTTTAAATCTAGCCAAAGGAATTTTTGGCTCAATTAATTCACCTTTTGATCTAACCCATTCATCGTACTCTTTCTCATATAATGACATACTGCTTTTTTCTATGGTTTTAGAAACATAACAGGCGTCATTAATACAATTATCTTTGCCTGCACCACTTGGAAAGATCGTAATGGTAAAAAGGCTACAAGGTTGACCCTTAATCATTTTATCACTAGGAGCATTGATATGTCTTTGAGACAAAAAAGCCATTTCTCCTAAGTAAGTTTGTCCTGCCACTGAGATTGGGACTTTATGAATATATGCTGTTTTTTTAATTGCATTTGCGATTAATGCTGGAAAAGCCCAAAGCGGATAATTTTGCGGTGAATTGTGATTAACTGAACTTAAAGATGCTAAGGCAGGCCAAGAGTTTGATGACTGGACTTTTGACTCACTTTCAACATCTTCATGTTTAAGTGAATCAATATATGAAGCATGAATAGAATCAATCCGTTCTTGTACATCTGCATACGATAGCCTAGATAAATTATCTCGGCTGAACTTTATGTGAGGTTGAGGGTCTTCATCATAATTAGCTGTCATGATTAAAACAGATTCAGGTAGCAGGCTTTCTACTTCTTGCGACCCAAATATAAGATCTGGCAAGTAGATTACATATGATTTTGTAAAACAAATTTTAAAAAAAACATCCAATTCATTCGTCAAAACCACTCGTGATAATTTCGTTTTATTCAGCAACCGATTGACTAATAAACCATCATCAATTTGAAGTGCTACTTTCCGCCATTCTATGACTTTTTGGGGTTCACAAGATATATCATATTCATACCCCATCCCAACAATCAAATAACCAGTTACAAAATTCAGATTAGAATTACTTACAAGTTTAAAAATGTTGCAGCCACCACAATCCAAATGCGGATAGTGTGGATGTATGTAACTTTCATCTAAAATTTTATCGCCTTTTATAAAGTTTAAAGAAAACTCTTCCAATGTAGATGAAGAAGTAACTTGCCCAGTTGAATGATGAGTACTTAATATAGGGTGTTCTTCATCTAATTTTATTTTCAACATATTAATTCTTACCATATTCCAAAATTCTAGCAAAACACCTCCAATCTACTTAATGGATTCAAGTAGATGCTGATGTACTGCACTAGAAAAATTTAAGTTAAATAACTGATTTAATTTTGAGTTGAACCCAGAAAAAATACTGGGTTCATAAAAGAATTACTTAATTTCACCAGCGAACTTTAGAATTTCATTACGGTTCCAACGGAGTAAACGACCATGCCTTTTTGGAACAATGGGGCCATTTTCATAAATAGCCCACTTTCGCAAAGTTTGCGGTTGCATCCCCAAAAGTTGAGCTGCTTCTGCAGTAGTACATAGTAAAGATTCAGACTTCATACTTTGAAGTTCCTTTTGAAAACATTATGTACTTTTTAGTTGATTTTTAATGTATTGTGCATCTTCAAGTTCATATTCAAAAGTTGACGATTGACTTATAAAATGTGTAGATCAAGTTCAAGAAAGAATGCTATTAATTATTTAAAAACAGTAATTTGGTATGAAAATATAAATAATTATGTCAGCGTAAAACGCCGGATAGCTGTTGAAATTAACTCTCCATTTCGATTGGGACCTGATCCAGATGAGAAGGAAAAATATTTATTTATAGTGAATGTTAATAGGATCTCCGAATTTTTTGATCAACAAGAATCTGCCATTTGGTATAAATATAATTCCGGTGCAACTTCGCCAACCAAGACTACACTTGAAATGTGCGAGGATAAAATCCCCGGGTCATCTATCTACTTTAAACATCCTATTTGGAAATTACTTGAACGATTTCCAACACATGAAGATTTAAAAATATTTTATTCAGCATTACCTAAAAGAAATTTAGAATTTTTGCTTAGGAAACTTCCTATGGATTTAACTCAAGCTAATGCAGGAGAAGTTTGGGAAAAGTGGGATGGAAAACTTCAACTTTTCATGCTCATAAATTTTTTAGATTTTATTGGCTTTGTCGTATATACCTATTATAAAAGCTTGTATAAATTTCAATTTGAAAAAACAAAGAATATACATATCTTCTTGACGCAAAATGTCCAATTTATTTTAGATAATTTTCGATGGTGTGGTGTCTATCTATTAGATTTTCTTTTTCTACACATTAGACAGCCTAATCAAGAGAAAAATACAGATTGGATAAACTTTGTAGCTTCTGATGAAATAAGACAGACGATTGACAGAATCAGAAAAATGAAGCGTTTCATACCAATGCAAAAATCGATGGATGATTTTAAGACTCAATTTACAGATGCATGCTCATTAGACTGATTCTTTTAGTGTATTCAATAAAGTAAATAAAATTCTACGTTGATTGATTTTGCTTACTATACGCTTACTAAGACCCAAAAACAAAAAAACCACTTAGGATTAGTACACCTAAGTGGTTGTTTTATATGGTGGGCCCAGACAGACTTGAACTGTCGACCAACGGATTATGAGTCCGCTGCTCTAACCAACTGAGCTATAGGCCCTAAAACGTTAAAATGATTGAATACAATAATTTAACTTGTGGCAGATTCTACATAATTCAGTTTTGCAATGCAATAATTTTTGTGCAGACGTTTAGCTCTATTGTACATTAATACATCATTTTACTTGATCAGGATCATTCACAATGATACTGGCAAGAACAAAGCCTAGAAAATCCTTAGATTATTATTCAACCAAAATATCTTCATGGAGAATCGTAAAACCAAATCTGCTTCTCTTCAATACATAGTAAAAGTATACATTAATATTTTTTATTTAAATGGTTCAAAACTCATAAGCATTAAAATCAACAAATTATATAACCCATTGCTCTAATAAATTGGAAGACTTTAAAACATGAAGCTTTTAATTTTATTTATAATTTAAAGATCGTAAAATAAATAAGCTAAAGTATGTATTGAATACTTTAGCTTGAATAAGTCAGCAGCCAATAATTATAAATTACTTAGCAACCGTATTCTTATAAATCACACCATCTTTCATGATTACCACAAAGTTAGTTTCGGGATTGGAAACTAAGTTTATATTTTCAAGTGGATTCCCATTTACTAACAGTAAATCAGCTAAAGCTCCTTCTTCTACTACTCCTAGTTTACCTGGGTATGGATTACGAGGACCAGAGAGCGCAAGTAACTCTGCATTGGTTGAAGTAGCCATTTTTAAAACCTCTGGAGCTGTATACCAGTGTGTCATCGTCGCAAGGATTGCCCCTTGATTCTTAGTCATCTTTGGGTTGAATAAAATATCTGTGCCCCAAGCTACTTTAAGCTTGTATTTCTTAGCTAACTTAAATGCATCATCAGTACCTTTTTGTACTTCAATTTGCTTAACCCTTGCCTCACCTTGTTGGGGATTCGAATATTCATTATCAAGAAATGCTTGACTACTTAACCAAGCATTTTTTGTGCCATCATTTTGATCGTTGGTTCATCTATCAGTTGTGCATGTTCAATGACTTTAACACCACCTTTAAGAGCCGCTTGAATTGCTCTAGGCGTGTAAGCATGCACTGCAACATATGTTCCCCAATTTTCAGCTGCATTCACCGCCGCTCTAAATTCTTCCTCTGAATATTGAGCTACATCAATTGAATCATATTGAGAAGAAACACCGCCTCCAGCAGCGAGTTTGATCTAGTGCACCTTATCTAATACAGTCCCAAAATTTATTTATGATTCTTTTCAAGCCATTTCTTAATAGAAGCAATATCTTTAAATTTAAAGTGCATATAGTCATCTGAAACACCTTCTAGCCCTGAATTATCCCTCCCTAAAATATTCGTTATTGAGTTTAAAACCACATGGTTTCTTTCTTTTTTAATTTCATATAGATCAACGGTATACAGCTTTCCACTCGGCTGCGGATAACAACAATATGTTTCTGAATACAAAGTTATTAAAACTGGTGGCTTACCACTGCTGTCCCACAAATATCACAAGAAGAACCTCAATTGAGGTTCTTCTTGTTTTCGCCATTTTTTATCAGGCACAAAGAGTGACCTTAAAAG
>NZ_JAKTID010000005.1:0-19435 GCF_027854795.1 Acinetobacter sp. AOR34_HL
TTTTAAGGTCACTCTTTGTGCCTGATAAAAAATGGCGAAAACAAGAAGAACCTCAATTGAGGTTCTTCTTGTGATATTTGTGGGACAGCAGTGGCCGAAGCTCCTTTTATATTTCAATGGCATCATTATTAAAGATAAGCCATGAGTTATTTATTCATAATAAAAAAATATTCACGGTAATATTTTAATTCAGCAATTGAGTCACGAATATCGTCCATCGCCAAATGTGAGGCATTTTTCTTTAAGCCACTCATAATTTCAGGTCTCCAGCGTTTCGCCAACTCTTTGACTGAAGATACGTCTAAATTACGATAATGGAAGAACTGTTCAAGTTCAGGCATCAGGCGGTGTAAGAAACGGCGATCTTGGCAGATTGAGTTACCACACATTGGGGATGATTTTGGATTCACCCATTTTTTTAAGAACTCAAGTGTTTGCTGTTCTGCATCTTGCGCAGACAATTTGCTACGGCGTACACGTTCAATTAAACCTGATTGACCATGTTGCTTGGTATTCCATTCATCCATTGCGTTTAGAATCAAATCTGATTGATGAACCGCTAAAACAGGACCTTCAGCAAGAATATTAAGATTATCATCAGTAATAATTGTTGCGATTTCAATAATCTTATCGTTATCCGTATCCAGACCTGTCATTTCTAGGTCGATCCAAATTAATCGTGTATCTGGGGTGCTGCTCATAGATCGTGATTCTAAAGTGCTTAAAAACATCAATAGTAGCAAATTAATTACTTCTTGGCTGTAATTCTATAGTGGCTTCATGCTATTTTTGCGGTCTTAAATGTATGGATTTTTTGGGACATGAATGGCTTTAATTCGTAAACGTCGCTTAACCGAACAACAGCAACGTCGTATTGAGAAACAGCACAAATCTCGTCAAGACGACATTGACACGTCACAAGATTTGGATGGGCTAGTTGTTCAGCATTATGGTCGTCAACTCGAAGTACAAGCACTCTCTGTACCTGATCAACATCCAGAAAAACCTGATGTTCAAGATGGTGAGCCTGAACCTTTCTGGAAACCAATTGAATTGGATAGTGTTTGGCGTTGCCATACTCGCACCAATCTCGAATTATTGGTCACTGGTGATCGCGTCAAATGGCAAGCAGATCCAAATACAGGTTTAGGAATCATTACTGCGATCTATCCTAGACAATCTCTACTGACTCGCCCAGACCGATATCATAAGGTTAAGCCTGTGGCAGCAAACATTAGTCTGATTGTGATTGTATTTGCACCATTGCCAGAACCTGCACCAACATTGATTGATCGTTATTTGGTTGCCTGTGCTGATGCCAATATTCCTGCATTATTGGTACTCAACAAATCAGACTTACTCACTGAAAATGATCCTATTCTAAATTTACTCAGTGAATATGAAGCCTTGGGTTATGAAACCATGATCTGCCAATCACAAGGTGATTTGACTGAACTTGCTCAACGCTTGGACAAGGAAACTGTGGCTTTTGTAGGGCAATCAGGTGTGGGTAAAAGCTCATTGATCAATACCATCGTCCCAAATGCAGCACAGAAAACCAATGTAATCTCAGAAAACTCAGCCCTTGGTCAACACACCACGACTTCAACACGTCTGATTAAATTTGGATCAAACGGCGCATTGATTGATTCTCCTGGGATTCGTGAGTTCGGACTATGGCATCTAAATTTAGAAAAAGTTCGCACAGGTTTTCCTGAAATTGAATCACATCTTGGTCTCTGCCAATTCCGTAATTGCACCCATACGCATGAGAAAAATTGTGCATTGAAACAAGCAGTTGATCAAGGTGAAATCCTACAGCGCCGTCTTGACAGTTATTTACGCCTCATTGATGAAATTCAAGAAGCACAACAAAAAAGTTAACTTTTCTCGATCATTCCCCCTTGAACTAAGGATTTTGATCACCATAGAGATACGTTATACTCAGGATCAATTTTGATTTTAACTTTAGGTGACTTGTGGAACGCTGGTTAGAGTTTATGGGGAATCACCCCTTCTTATTTGGTGCGCTCGGCGTATTGATCGTGTTGTTCTTTGTTTTAGAAGGACAACGTAATGGTCGTAAAATTTCACCGCAATCACTCGGTATTTTGGTTAAAGCAAAAAATGCCATGCTGATTGACCTTCGTGATGCGAAAGATTTCCGTGATGGTCACATCAGCGGTAGCCGTAACATTCCATATAGCCAAATCACAAGTCATGTAGATGAATTAAAAGCAAGTGATCGTCCATTGGTATTTATCTGTAACTTAGGTCAAGTTGCGGGTGCAGCATTGCAAAAAGTTGCGCATGCAGATAGCTATCGTCTAGATGGTGGTATCAGCAACTGGAAAGCTCAAGGCTTACCCTTAGTTAAAAGTAAAACCAAAGCTTAAGGAGCAATAAGATGACAACTCCAAACGTCACAATTTACTCAACGCTGTCTTGCCCATACTGTGTACGTGCAAAACAATTACTTGAGCGTAAAGGCGTTGCTTTTAAAGAAATTAATCTTTCAAATGAAGCACCTGAAGTTCGTATTGAGTTAATGCAACGTACTAACCACCGTACAGTGCCTCAAATTTTTATCAAAGACCAATTCATTGGCGGTTTTGATCAACTTTATGCTTTAGAGCGTGAAGGTAAACTCGACCAATTATTAGCTTAACTTTAAGGAAAAACAATGAGCGAAGAACAAGTTCAACCACAACTTGCATTAGAACGTATTTATACTAAAGATATTTCTTTTGAGGTTCCTGGCGCGCAAGTATTTACAAAACAATGGCAACCAGAACTCAATATCAATTTATCTTCTGCTGCAGAAAAAATTGACCCAAATCATTACGAAGTATCATTAAAAGTTGTAGTTCAAGCAACAAATGAAAATGAAACGGCGTTTATCGTTGATGTAACTCAATCAGGTATCTTCTTGGTTGATAACGTTGAAGAAGACCGCCTTCCATATATCTTAGGTGCTTACTGCCCAAATATCTTGTTCCCGTTCTTACGTGAATCGGTAAATGATTTAGTAACTAAGGGTAGCTTCCCACAATTGTTACTTACACCAATTAACTTTGATGCAGAATTTGAAGCAAACATGCAACGCTTACAAGCGGATGCAGATGCTCAAGGTCAAGCATAATCGTTATTGCGATAGCTGTAAAAAAGGACTGAATATCAGTCCTTTTTTTATTACTCAACAATCGTTCTAAAGGTAAGATTAATCCGTGGTGTAAATATTTTTTTGGTTGGCGGTAAACGATGTAACCAATATGTCTGTGTCGTATCTTTCATAACTAATAAACTGCCATGTTCTAAAAACACATCAATTTTTTCTTTGGTTTGTTTATGTTTAAACGCAAATTTACGTTCTGCTCCAAAACTTAAAGAAGCAATTGCACCATTTTTGATAAGATCGATTTCATCATCACTGTGCCAAGCCATCCCTTCTTCTCCAGAATGGTAAAGATTGAGCAAGCAAGAATTGAATGTTTCACCTGTTAATTTTTCGACTAAGGTTTTTAACTCAATCAGTTCTATAGTCCAAGGCAAAGCATATTTATTAATGTTGGAATACGTATATTCGAAGCCTCGATCACCATACCAAGCGACTTTTCTTTTAGTTATAATTTTTCGACCAAAAATAATCGCCTGATCGTTTTCCCATGCAATATTCTTCATAAGCATTTCGAAATAGTGATCTGCTTCTAAACTGCTTAAAACTTTACCATAATAATGAACAGTCCCCTCGTAGGGTAAATAGTTCACTGTTGGATCTGCTTCAATATCAAATAATTGCATGAGTCTGCGAACCCTCCCAACCAATAATAGCTGTTTTACGAACTGTTCCCCACTCATATCCACCGATAGCGCCAGTCGACTGAATCACCCGATGGCAAGGGATTAAAAATGCAATCGGGTTATGACCAATTGCTGTTCCAACAGCACGAGCTGCTTTGGGATGATCAATCATTTGGGCAAGTTGTCCATAAGTCGAAAGTTGACCCATTGGAATTTTGAGTAAGCTCTGCCAAACTTTTAATTGAAAGGGTGTGCCCTTGAGATGTAATTTAATCATCGGGAGTTGTTCCCAATCCTGCCGAAAAAACTTCAGTGCAGCTTCTTGAAAAGCGTCAACTTGTTCAATATACATTGCATGAGGAAATTGCTCTTTTAAATGTGCTAATGCTTCAGCTGTATTTTCTACAAATCGAAGTGTACAAATGCCTTTCTGAGTGGATGCAATCAACACCTGACCAAATGGTGTTTCAGAAAACTGATAATTAATCGTTAAATGCTGCCCACCATATTTATACTCAGCAGGTGTCATACCCTCTATTTGAATAAAAAGATCATGTAGTCGACTGGTACTCGATAATCCTGTAGCAAATGTTGCATCAAATACACTGCCCTGCTGTTGCTTCAGAACCTTCTTTGCATGTTCAATGCTGATATATTGTAAAAATTTCTTCGGACTGGTACCCGCCCACTCAGTAAATAAGCGCTGAAAATGTGCTGAACTAAGATGAATATGTGCTGCTATTTCATCAAGCTGCGGCTGTCTTTGAAAATTGTTCTGTATATAAGCAATCGCTTCTGCAATTCGCTGATAATGTTGTTGTGAGGACATAGGATTAGCTCTCATCATTCATCGTTTCACTGTATCAATTTAGAAATTTGATGAAAATCCGAATCATGCTCAGTTTATTTTTTCATTCAATATAAATGAATGCGCATAAAAAAACTGCACGCTTAATACGTACAGTTTTATCACTAAACTACTGGCTCGACTTAACAATACACGCTTAGATTTATTGATCTAAATCCCAATAAATTAATGCATATAATGTTTATGACCTTGATCACGTAAATCTGCAATTTTCTTCGCTTGTTTTTTTGCTTCGTCTAACTTACCTGCTTGAACAAGTGCTTTTGCCTTATCAATTTCAACAATAATTTGCTCAAATAATGCTGTTGAAGTTGGAACTTTTTCAGCTGAATGTGAGGCCAACTTATACTGTTTTGAATGGACTGCTGCTGCACGCATATTATTTAAAGCAGCTGTTGCCGCCTGTGGATTTTCAGCCTGATTGAATGCTTTATAGTTTTTACCGAGTACTTTCATATCATCAGATAAACCACCAGCAAAAACTGGGCTACTCAAACTAAAACATGACAACATAAGTGCAGTGGCTAAAGTTTTTTTAATCATCAGGATGTCCTATCAAAACTGTGGCTATAATTGAGTTCACGTACAGGCTGACATCGCACACAGTTGTGCTTATAGGTCAGATGACGACGTAAGTTTAGAATACATAAAAAATGCAACGATTTCGTTGCATTTTAATTAAAAGTAAAACTGTTTTATTTACGACTTCTGTAGTAAAGCATCATGTATTGCTTCTACCAACTGTTGCGAAATCTCTTGCTTTGACGCTTTCTCTAACTCACGCTTTTCCATATGGTATGACTGAGCAAAAAATACTGTCATTGCATTTTCATCAGAAGCGAAACCAATATCAGGTCGAGACACATCATTACATGCGATCATGTCTAGTTTTTTAGCAACCAATTTACCTGCAGCATATTCTTCAACATTTTGCGTCTCAGCAGCAAAGCCCACCATAAATGGACGCTGTTGTTGCTGTGCAATGGTCGCTACGATATCTGGATTCTTAACCAATGAAACTGCAAGTTCATCTCCAGACTTTTTAATTTTATGTTCCGCAACTTCAGCAACTCGATAATCAGCAACAGCGGCAGTTGCAATAAAAATATCACAACCTTCTTTGAGCTGATTCATACTAACATCAAGCATTTGCATAGCAGATTTCACATTAATTCTATCAACACCATTTGGTGTATCTAAACTGACAGGACCTGCAACTAAAGTGACTTTTGCACCAGCCGCATAACATGCTGCTGCCAAAGAAAAACCCATTTTTCCTGTACTGTGATTAGAAATATAACGGACAGGATCAATTGCTTCGCGCGTTGGTCCAGCTGTAATCGTGACACGCTTGCCAGCGAGTAAACCAAATTTCTCAGCAATTGCACGCTGCGCTTTATGAAAATAAGCTGCAACTTGTTTAGCTAAATCTTCAGGTTCAGGCATACGACCTAGACCAACATCTCCACAAGCTTGTTCACCAGCATCAGGCATAATGACATGTACACCATCTTCAACCAGAGTTTGTAGATTGCGTTGCGTTGCTTTTGCTGCCCACATTTGTTGGTTCATAGCAGGTGCAACCCAAACAGGTGCTTTCGTCGCTAAATATAATGTACTGAGCAAATCATCTGCCAAACCATTGGCAAATTTCGCAATCGTGTCACAACTTGCTGGAGCGACTAACACTAAATCAGCCCATCGCGCCAACTCGATGTGTCCCATACCTGCTTCTGCTTCAGGGTTGAGTAGCTCAGTATGTACAGGATTCCCTGACAAGGCTTGAAATGTTAAAGGTGTGATAAATGCTTGTGCGCCATGTGTCATGACCACGCGGACATCGAAACCAAAATCTTTTAAACGGCGTACTAAAATGGCACTTTTATAGGCAGCAATACCACCCGTAACCGCTAATATAATGTTTTTATGTGGAATTACACTTAGATCGAAGCTCACAAACAGGGTACCTTTCTGTTGCAGTGGCGCTCACAATATCATTAAATATCACCATACCCAAGTGATGCACTTGGAAAAATTATCATCATAAAAAAATTATGTGAATAAAAATGAATCAATCCATAAAACAATCCATTAAAGCATGGCCCGAACAAGAACGACCAAGAGAACGTTTACTCTCGCAAGGACCTCAAAGTTTATCGGATGCTGAACTACTAGCGATTTTTCTCCGCTCTGGCTCAAAACAACACTCAGCTGTTGAACTTTCTCGTATCCTGATTCAGCATTTTGGAGGATTGAACCCAATTTTTGATGCTTCGTTAGAAGACTTGTCCCAATTTAATGGCATCGCGTCAACCAAATATGCGCAACTCATGGCAGTCAAAGAATTAGGACGACGTTATTTGAATAACTATTTTCATCAACAACGACTATGTTTAGATCATTCTTCTTTGGTTTTGGATTATTTACGTTATGAACTTCTAGGTGAAAAACAAGAAGTGTTTGCTGTTCTGTGTTTAGATGCAGAACTGAGGAAGCTTCATTTCAAAAAACTATTTTACGGTTCGCAGCATTCATGTAGCGTTTCATTGAATCAGACCCTACGCTACGCAATTCAACAACAAGCCTGTCAAATCGTCGTTGCACACAACCATCCCTACGGAATAGCTCAACCGTCAAATGAAGACATCTACTTTACTCAACAACTCAAACAAGCTTGTAAATTAGTTGAAATTCATTTGATTGATCACTTTATTATTTCACCTGATGGCTATTTTTCTTTTACTGAACAACAACTACTCAACCCTATTAAAATCAAGCAATCTGATCTTGACAAAGCGCCCATCTAACATGAACATCAACAGATAAAATTAATGATTCAAATAACATGATTGTCCGCGACCAGCCTAGCATTTTTAAAGTTTTATTCTCATGGCGCGGGACGATTTTACCCAAAATTTTACCCTCTTTAGGTTTTGTCATGTTGATCTCTGCAATTATTGGCGGAGTTGAATATATTGACCTATATCGTTTTCCTGAAATTCCATTGGTTGGTTTTACATTGATCGGCGTTGTACTGTCGATTTTCTTAGGTTTCAAAAATACGGCATGTTATGACCGTTGGTGGGAGGCGCGTAAACTTTGGGGTGTTTTAATTGCGACTTCACGTCATTTTGATCGAGATTGTCGAGTGTTGGCACAAGCCAGACGTGAAAGAATCATTCAAAATGTGATTGTTTTTGCGAATGTGCTGCGTGATCGATTACGCCACCAAACAGCCAACCCAACTGAACTGACCGAAACCAGCGGTTTGAGTCAGCAAGCTTTGAATCAGCTTTACCAACAACATAATGCTCCGCAATACACACTAAGTCTAATTCAATGGGAATTACTGCAAGCGCTGAAAGACGGTGAAATTTCCGATGTCATTTATACGCAAATGAACCGTCATGTCGCAGCTTTAAGTGAGATGCAAACGGGTTGTGATCGTATTGCCAATACCCCTATTCCTTTTGCTTATTCGGTCTTATTGAACCGAACTGTTTATTTTTTCTGTTTTATGCTTCCATTTAGCTTAGGTTCTTTACTTGGTTTAGTCACACCGCTCTTAGTCGGAATTTTAGCTTATACCTTTTTGGGACTTGATGCGCTGAGCACAGAAATTGAAGAACCATTTGGGACACAAAGCAATGACTTACCTTTAGATGCGATGGTGCGTTCAATTGAAATTGAACTGTTAAGCACGCTGGGCAGACCTACTCCACCGCCCATACAGGCACATGATCACAACTTATTATAAGGTAGAATTATTGGAAACGATCCCAAATTCCAATTTGCCCTTCTTTTACTCGTGGCGTATTACCCAGTTTAATCCACGGCATATTTTCCCCATGAAAATCACTGCCTATCGAAACAGCTAAATCAAACTGCTGAATCATTCGATCAACCATTTGACGTGTCGAAGCCGGTTCTATACTTGGAGGTAATTCCACTGCATCTCCTCCCGCCTCGGCAAATAATTCAATTAAATATCTGATATTCGTCGCAGATAAATCATAGCGCGTTGGGTGCGCCAATACAGCAAAACCCTGACTCGCATGTATGACATCGATGGTATCTTTTAAGCCTAATCCTTCAAATTTTACGAAAGCCTTTTTTCCTTCTTTTAGGAAACGGTCAAATGCTTGCTGTGGACGACTAACGATATTTTTCTCTACCAATGTTTTAGCGATATGTGTTCGGGTCACTCGATCTGCTTGCCCATCAACCTTCGCAATTACATCTGGATAAATATCAAAATCAATACATTTCTCTAATAAGTCACAGATGACCTTAGCTCGTTCCGCACGGACTTTTTTCTGATTTTCAAGCATAGCTTGGATCGGTGTTTCATCTTGCATATTCAGCGCCACGATATGCACACCATAGCTTTTTTTCGTGTTTGGTCTTGACCACTGACTCGATATTTCAACACCAGAAATAATCTGAATATCATGATCTTGAGCATACTTTCGTGCAGAGCTTAAACCATCCATAGTGTCATGGTCAGTTACAGCCAACATATGGATTTTCAAATCGACAGCAGCCTGTACCAGTTGCTCAGGAGAGAACGTACCATCAGAAATGTGAGTATGTGTATGTAAATCGACACCGAACATGGTTTGTATTATGCTATCTGACCTATTTCATCATCGTACTGTAACATGAAAGCGTTGCTCGACTACCTTCCGCTGATTATCTTCTTCTACTTTTATAAAACGACCGATCCTAAAGATAGTCAACATCCCCTTCTCCAATTGGTGGGTAGCGCAGGAAATACTGATCAAAATCATATTCTTGTTGCAACATGTGCGCTTCTTATTTCAACCTTAGTGGTTTATGGCTGTTTGTTCTTTTTCCAAAAATTCAAACTGGAAAAGATGCAATGGTTTATTGTGGTAATGTCCATTATTTTTGGAGGAATCACTTTAATTTTCAGTGATGTAACTTACATTAAAATGAAAGCTGTCATCATCAATATTGGAATAGGTATCGGGTTCTTAGTCACACCTTTATTCAATAAAGAACGGATGCCAATTATCCAAAAATTATTAGGTTCGTTACTTGAGTTAAGTCCTCAAGGTTGGATGCGTTTAAACTGGGCTTGGTGTGGGCAATTCTTCTTATTAGCCTCACTACATTTTTTCTTCGGTTTTATCTTTATGCAAGGCAAATATTGGGGCGAATTCACCGCATTTGGCGATATTATCGTTTCTATCAGTTACCTTGCTGTTATACTGTTTTGCTTAAGAAAGCATTTTAAAACCACAGACTAAATTTAAAGTTATTGAGCTACAGCTATGCCCTATTTTGTGCTGACTTGTACTGATCGTGAAGGTACTCTAGAAAAACGTTTAGCAACTCGACCTCAACATTTAGAACGCTTACAAAAATTAGATGATGAAGGTCGTCTGATCGCAGCGGGCGCTCATCCTAAAGACCCAAACAATCCTCAAGCAGGATTCTTAGGTAGCACGATTATTGTCGAATTTGATAGTCGTGAAGCTCTCGATGCATGGATCCAAGATGAACCGTTCTTAAAAGAAGGGATATATGCTGATATCGAAGTGAAATTGTTCAACAAAGCTTTTCCAAAAGGGTAAATCATGCAAGTTTCAGTGAGAAGCTTTTTCGCTTTATGTTTACTCAGTTCAACGACTTGGGCTGTTGAACCAACAACGCCATCAGCACCAACAGCGGCTGCGCCTACAACACCCGTTACTACACCTGCAACTGTACAACCTAAACCTGCAACAGCAACAACAGGCGGCTCCACAAACAATACAACAACGGCTACAGCGCCTAAGCCGTTGACTGCGGAACAAATTGCAAAAGCCAAACAACAACAAGATGCAAAAGTCAAAGCTATGATTCAAGATCAAGCAACACGCTTGAAACAACTTGAACATGCAAATCTGCAAGCTCTGTCTCAAAACCAAGAATTGCAATTAAAAAATGATAACTTGACTGTACAAGTCCAAGTTCTGCAAAGTGAACGCAGTGCTCAGATGTTTTTATATGGCGCTATGACGATTGCTGTCGGGGTAATTTTAGGTTTCTTTATCGCAAGTTATGTCTACACCAAACGTCGTCGTCAGTGGTAAATATCAATCTTCATGTTACAAACATTAAAACTTCAAACAGCTGAATTAGATTGGGAACTTGTTGATGGTATCGAAGTTCCCATATCTAAAAAATTTGGCGACGTGTATTTTTCTAAAGATAACGGTTTACTCGAAACACGCCATGTGTTTTTAAATGGAAATGATCTTAGTACACGGTTATCAGAACTCTGTGACTTTC
Organism: Acinetobacter sp. AOR34_HL; assembly: GCF_027854795.1. NCBI lineage: Bacteria > Pseudomonadati > Pseudomonadota > Gammaproteobacteria > Moraxellales > Moraxellaceae > Acinetobacter > Acinetobacter sp. AOR34_HL. Next base: position 10,970 of record NZ_JAKTID010000005.1, read on the forward strand.
AGTATTTCTGTGTAGGTGAAACGGGTTTTGGTACAGGACTCAATATTCTTACCCTTTGGCAACTTTGGCAAAGTGTTCGCCCTGATAATCACAGTCATTTACATGTCATCAGTGTTGAAAAATTCCCTCTCAGTAAAGCTGATCTCATACGTGCGCTTAGTGTTTGGGATGAACTTAAACCTCTTGCAGATAAACTAGTACAACAATACCCATTACCGATTGCAGGTTGTCATCGCCTGAGTTTTCCCGAAGAGCGATTTAGCATCGATCTATGGCTCGGTGATGCGCAGGACATTTTCCCAAGTATCCCAAAAACACAATCAGTCAATGCTTGGTTTCTCGATGGGTTTGCGCCTTCATGTAACCCTGATATGTGGCAAGAAAATGTATTAAATCATATTGTGCGCTTATCCGAGTACGGAACGACCTTTGCATCCTTCAGCGTTGCAGGTGTTCTTAAACGCGGACTAAAACAACACGGGATCCAAATCAGCCGACCTAGAGGCTTTGGTCACAAACGAGAAATGTTAAAAGCCATTTGGCTAGACTGTTCAGATCAGGAAAATCCAGAGGCTGAGCTGCTCCAAGAGCTTCCAGCAGCATTACCTGAAACAACGCAACTAAAGCAGCGACAAATCGCCATTATCGGCGCTGGAATAGCAGGTTTGACCACCGCATGGGCATTTGCTCAGCGTGGACACCAAGTAATGATTTTCGAGCAAAATGAACCACTTTCAGGTGCTTCTGGTAATCCTCTTGCGTTACTCAATCCTAAGCTGTGTCCAATTGATCAAGCTCATGAACATTTAATGACTCTAAGCTGGCAGCATGCTTTAAACTTTTATTCACGATTTAAAGCATTCCGTGCAATCCAAGTAGAACAGATCGCAATAAAAAATGCCGATGAGCTACTTGGACTAGAACAACAATATCCTAAATCAGTTTTCGGGACAGCTCATTCTTCTCTCAATCAAACAATCGAAACCAACTATCCAAGTTTGATATTGCAGCAAGCTGGTGCAGTTTCTCCTCATGTATTGCGTGATGAGATTTTAAAACATCCAAATATCAGCATAAAAAAAGCCAAAGTTTCTCGTCTTAGACCAAAAGCAACGCAAACAGAAATTTGGCAAGATGAGGACTTAATTTCGGTAGCAGATCACGTCATCGTATGTTGTGCAAAACAAAGTGCTGCCTTATTTGAAAACTATCCTGTATTGAAGCCTATTCGAGGGCAGGTCAGTTGGGTAAATAACACCATACAGCCTTTGGTCTTGGATCAGGCTTATAGCTATGGTGGTTATTGTATGCAGTTAGATGACTCTCAATTGATTTTAGGTGCATCCTTCTACCCTAACCGTGACGATAGTGATGTTCTTGCTGAAGACCATGTGCATAACTACGAACTTATCCACAGTATCTTCCCACAATATGCTGAACAACTTCCATCGATCGACATGTGGCATGGTCGTGCTTCTATTCGGGCGCAGAGTTCAGACTATTTTCCTTTGGTTGGGAAAATGGAATCAAACACTGAAATTTATACTTTTGCAGGTTTAGGTTCTAAAGGATTTTTATTTGCACCATTATGCAGTGAGATTTTAGCTGCATTAGTATTGGGTGAGCTTTGTCCAGCTCCACAATCTTTACTAAGTAAATTGAATCCGTTACGTTTCCAAAAAAAAGTAAAAGTGAAAAAACCGTATTATTCGAAGCAAATGTAGTTTTTAAATTTTAAATCGAGAATTTGATTTATTTTTGAGTTTGCCAAAACACAAATGTATTTTGGCAAACTTTTTCATTTACACACCTTCTACAAGAGGTAAACCAGCATCACGTGCTGCACGAGTACCTCCCATCAAAACGACGTATTCACGTGAACTATCTAGACCTTCTAAAAGTTCGGCTGCTCTGGGTGCTTTACTGCCACCACCACATAAAATGTAAATCGGCTGATCCGCTGCAATTTGAGTCAAACTATCCGCAGTTAATTCAGCAATAGGACGATTTACTGCCCCTTTGACATGAGCCTCTGAATACACTTTGGTATCTCGGACATCCCAAATGATCGCGTCCTCTGGGAACTCAAATGTTGTAATTTCTTGTTTACGGATCATTGCGCACTCCTTTGATGTAAACAACACTTGGCAAATGAAGAAAACACCCTTAGCATCTCAAATATTCTTTCCCTTTGTAAAGGTCTAACCATGCCTTCTTTTGATATTGTTTCTGAATTAGAGTTATTTGAAGTCAATCATGCGGTACAAAACACGCAAAAAGAGATTGGTACACGTTTCGACTTTCGCGGACAAGACGTTTCGATCGAGTTAAATGAGAAAAATAAAGAGATTAAAATCTCGACTGAAAGTGATTTCCAATGTGAACAAGTCTATACCATGCTTGAAAATCATTTCTATAAACGTAAGGTTGATGTACAAGCGCTTGATCCACAAAAAGCCACTGCATCAGGTAAACATGTAGTACAAGTGATCAAACTCAAAGATGGACTTGACTCAGATACTGCAAAAAAAATTAATAAAGCCATTAAAGAAAGTGGTATCAAAGCGCAATCTTCTATCCAAGGAGACAAAATCCGCGTCACTGATAAAAAACGTGATACGTTGCAACAAGTCATGAATTTTTTACGTGAACAACAATTTGGTCTGCCACTGCAATTTAATAATTTCAAAGACTAAGCAATAGGCTCGCTATGGCAAAAGATAACCGTCTTTATACGTTAGTTAAAACCACTTCTAAATTCCCTAAAGGTATCCGTAGTACCTTATGGAGCAAAGCATTTGGTCATGTTGTTCCGATGGTAGGAACAGCGAACATACGCTATTTAGAAGTAGATAAAGATCATGTGACTGTTCGCATTGAAAACCAACGTAATATGCAAAATCATATTAAGGGTGTACACGCCGCAGCTATGGCTTTATTAGCTGAGACAGCAACTGGATTTTTAACAGGTTTACATGTACCTGATGATCGCATTTTATTGATCAAATCTTTACATGTAGATTATTTAAAAGTCGCACAAGGCGGTTTAACTGCAACTGCAACATTATCTGCTGATCAACAAAAGTTCATTGCAAATAATGAAAAAGGCGAGCTACTGATTCCTGTTACGGTCATTGATGATTCTGCAAATGAACCGATCCATTGCCAAATGCTTTGGGCTTGGTTACCCAAACGTAAAAAATAATAACTGATCTAAACTTCTTTTAGATAGTTACTCAGCCCAAGATACAAATACCGTTTTGTTTCTTGGGCTTGATATTATGAAAAAATTTACTTTATTCCCATCATATTTTTGACGACTATCATTACTGCTTGTTCTTCTATTCCATCCAATACGACTCATCTTAACAGCTCGCACCAAACTCTCTCCGATGAGCTATCAGAACAAAATAAGAAAATTGTCGTGGACTTTTATGAAGGTGTTTTTTTGAAACACCAAGTTAAAGCACATGCTGATCGCTATATTGGCGACCAATATATTCAACATAATCCGAATGTTCCCGATGGCAAAGCACCTTTTGTAAACTTCTTTACGGAGAAATTTAGCAATAATCCAGCAGCAAAAAATGTAATTAAAAAAGCGATTGCTGAAAAAAACCTAGTTGTTCTACATGTTCATTCAACTGAAAATGATACAGATCGGGAGCAAGCGATTATTGATATTTTCCGTGTTGAAAATGGGAAAATTGTCGAGCATTGGGATGTGATTCAAAACATCCCAGAGCAAAGTAAAAACAGTAATACCATGTTCTAGCTATAAAGGTATAGCCCAAATCCATTTGGGCTATACCTTTATGAATGAGAAATTGATGTTTCAATAATAGAAATAATTTGCTGCAGATATTTAGCATCGACTTGATCAAACTGATTGAGTTCATCACTATCAATATCTAGTACACCAACACATTCCTTATTTTGCATAATCGGCAATACGATTTCTGATTTAGACGCTGAGCTACATGCAATATGTCCTGAAAACAACTCAACATCAGGAACGATAATAACTTGTTGTTGTTGCCATGCTGTACCACATACACCACGACCTTTCGCTATACGAGTACAGGCAATTGGTCCTTGAAAATGGACCTAATACCAATTCATTTTGCTTAACCAAATAAAAACCAACCCATAACCAACCAAATTGCTGTTTCACTGCAGCACAAATATTTGCAAGATTAGCGATCAGATCAGGCTCACCCTCAACAATTGCTTTAATCTGAGGGATAATACTTTGATATTGTTCGGCTTTATCGCCTTGTTGCAAAATGAGCTCTTCAGCCATGCTTGAATCCTAACGAGATAACTCCCTAATCGTATCAAGCAAATACGCTTAAACCGATAGCGTTGCTGTAAATTTCTGTCTAACTTCTTCTGAAATTTGACGTTTATTACCCTTTACATCGACCGCAACAAAGGTAAACACCCCTTCAGTAATTCGCACTGGTTCACGCGAATCATCATGACTGTTCCATACTTCAATTTGTACTTGAACCGAAGTATTACCAACTTTCAAGATTTTTGTATAGCAACTAATCACATTTCCGACTTTCACAGGGACTAAAAAAGTCATCTGATTAATTGCAATCGTTGCACAACGACCTTTACTGAAGCGCTCGACGTGAATTGCACCAGCCAAATCCATTTGAGATACAATCCATCCCCCAAAAACATCACCACTCCAGTTAGTATCAGCAGGCATTGCAATCGTTTGCAAAGAAAGCGTGCCTTCAGGATGGTTCAAACGCTCAGTCATATCAAATATCTCTTGATGTTACTTCAAATGTTGTTGTAGCCATTGCTGAAGTTCAGGTGCACGTAATGCTCCGCTCACTCGAGCAATTTCAGTTGTTTTGTTCATCAGCACTAGAGTTGGAATACTACGTACGTTAAATGCTGCACTCAATCTTGGATTTGCTTCTGTATCAATCTTTGCAAAAATCACATATGGATTTTGGGTTGCAACTTGAGCAAAATGTGGAGCCATCATTTTGCATGGGCCACACCATTCTGCCCACAAATCAATCAATACAGGTAAATCAGTATTAGAAATAAAATTACTGAAATTTTGTTCATTCAATTCAATAGGTTGTTGTGGTAATAATGGCTGATGGCATTTACCACAACTTGGATGCGTACTTAATTTCTCTTCTGGCACACGATTTTTTGCACCACATGAACTACAGACTATAATCATTTACATCACTCCAATATGTTGATGCAAAAATTCTAATTGGGTTGTGACTGCTTTTTCAAACCATGAACCATGATAAATATCAAAATGTTTAATATCCCACTCATGATACGTGACAAATGGCGCAATATTGGTCGCTGCTTCACGACTAGACTGAATTGGAATTAAAGTGTCATTTTTAGCAGCAATGAATAAAACAGGAATATTAATTTTTCGTACAAATTGGATTGGGCGATAACGCATCAAATTAAAAAATACACGTGCTGGAACTTCACCACTCCAATAATAATCAGGATTCACTATTGAATGATATCCAAAGTAGCTATCAGATGTAGGTAAAAAACAAAGCTTGTATTGATCAACAACAGGCAGTGTTTTAGGTGCAAGCCCCATTTTTGAGCCCATATAATCCTGGCTTGATCGCTTTAATGCTTCAGGATAGCGTTGCAAAGGATAAAGTTTCGCTGTTTCAGCACCATCAACATACGGAACTTGAACCATGATTGCCTGAATGTTTTTTAAGTCTGTAGCCAAACTTAAAGCATAACCGCCGCTTAATGAGGTTCCCCACAAGATAATACGTCTACTATCAATATATTTACAATTTGATGCATACTGAACTATGGTTTTCCAATCATCTAATTGAGCACTTAAAGAGATCAACTCTCGAGGTTTCCCAGTACTCCCTCCCCAATAACGATAATCAAATAAAATAACAGCATAACCCGCTTGTGCAAAACGCTGCGCATACTGAATTAATTTAAACTGACGTAATCCAGCAAAACCATGCGCCATAATAATAACGGCTGGTTTTATGTTGGATTTCGGTAGATAAAAATCAGCAGCAATCGTTTCATCACCACTAGGAACATACAACGGCTCAACTGTATAGGTGTGCATGCGCGCTCCATTGCGTTATCTTTTGCTTATCATCATGTATTTACTATAGACATTTAAGCTCAAGATCAAGCTTAATGCTATGATAGAGCATAAAATGTTTTGTTTATTTTTGGAGTGACAAGATGTCAGAAAATGTTGGTTTTGCAGGTCAAATCGGTCCTGAACATGTTGAGCAAGTCGTCGAAAAAGGCTTCAAATCAATCATCAATAACCGTCCTGATATGGAAGGCGGGCCAGAACAACCTACTAGTGCTCAAATAGAAGAAGCAGCACGTTCAGCAGGTCTTGATTATGTATATCAACCCGTTGTATCAGGTCAAATGACTGAGTTAGATGTTCGTACTTTTGCTAATCATTTTAATGAATTACCAAAACCAGTTTTAATGTTCTGCCGCACAGGTAATCGTTCAAATAACTTATATCAATTAGCTAAACAAATGGATTTATTGTATGATTAAATCTTAAATTATCGGCAAATAAAAAACGGCTCGAAAGCCGTTTTTTATTTAACTATAAATTATTGACCATCTAAACAATTTGAAGAGACACCATATGGACTTGTCAAGTTTGGTGCTATTCCATTCGCTATATCAACATCACTTGCTAAATAGCTGAGAGAAAAACTTGTTGAGCCACTAATCGATTTACCACTTACAATTGAATCCGCTAACAACTGTACAGTTAAATATCCTGCATATATTTTAGGATACTGGATTTTTAGATCAAAACGACCATTTGCATCAGTTGTGTATTTATTATCTGTAGCAGGTGTACCTTCAGAATTAATAAACGATACAACTTGTACAGTTTGCCCTTCTTTTACAGGTTTTAACTGATTAACTTGCTTACCATCGCTGTTAACAATAATTGATGGTGTAACACATTGAGTAATCACAGCAGGTAAATATTCATCAGCTTTACCATCAGGTGGAGTATCCGTATCAAAAAATGCATAATAACCTTTATTATAGGTTAAAGCATTAACACCCATAACGACATCTTGATTCGCTAATGGCTTACCATCTACATCAGTCACTTGTACCGAAACATTTTGGTAATAGTAGACGCCATTTTCCGAATCTTGTATCTTAGTTGGGTTATACGCTACAGAGATTGCCCCCACAGGTTTTGGTACCACTGAATTTACGATATCTAGTTTATAAGTATAGACTTTTGTTGACTGACCAAAATTCGCTTCAAATACTAAATCATCAGCTATGAACTGTTCTGCAGTATAGCTTGAAGATCTTTGTGCTTCTGTAAACGATAATGTATAAGTAATTTTACCATTTTCATCAGTTTGAGAAGCATTAGGCGTGAATTTAACACCATTTAAGGCAGAGTTCTTTACTTTTAAAGAAATAGCTTGGTTTGCTAAAGTAGCACCATTTGCATCAACCGCAGTCAATGTTACTGTGGTCTGATCTCCACGGACATTCAAAGATGTTTTAGTTGCATCAAATAATACAATACTCGTAGTATCTGAACCAGTAGTTGTATCTGCACCCGTAACAGCGATTGTTTGTTCTTGACTTAATTTGCTATCGTTTGTTGAAACAACAATTTTAAAACCATTCTTAATTAAATCAGACAAGGTTGTAGATGTAGCAGGTGTTTTTAAAACAAAAACAGCATTTCCTGATTCATCCGTTTGTTGCTTAGAAAGCCCTGTATTGATCACATTATCAGTTGGGTCTATGATTGATAAAGTAACTGGAGCATCAGCAACACCACCTTTATTAGTATCTAAAGCACGAACCGTTACTATTAACTGTCCGTTTGTCGCTGCAATTGCTAATTTATCTAATTCAATCTTCAAACCAGTTGCCGTAACTGTAGGGGTAACGACTTCACCACCTGTATCTCCGCCACCAGACTCGCCACTTGAATCGTTATCATTTGAACCATAATATCCCCCACCGCCACCACAACTTGCTAATAAAACAGATATCGTAATCGCAGATAATTTTAACTTTAGTTGCTTTTTATTCATTAACATTCCATTTCCCCTATGTTCATTTTGAATGTAATTTTCTTCATTATTAAAAAATATGGGTAATGAAACCATATTCTAGATTTGGTGTAAATAAAATTTAATTTTGAACCAAGCTTTAGATGAACTAGGTCACATTTTAATTAAGGAAATTTTAGCAAAAGATAATAATTGTCACTTTTATTTAATTTCTGACCAAATTTTTAAAATCTATTTTTTAAATCGGAGAATTTGTAAATCTAACTAACCATTGTCGTAGAGCTTCGCCAGCGATTGCTTTTAAGCTATCCGTCATCAGAGACATGCCTAAAAGGAATAGGCCTATACCACCTAGCAACTGGATAATTACATTCAATGCTGA